>PCWU01000130.1:3706-4185 GCA_002787455.1 Gallionellaceae bacterium CG11_big_fil_rev_8_21_14_0_20_60_62
CCGTTCGTCTCGCTCTACTTGCTGCCGCTGGTCATTGCCGCTGCCACCCTGTCGCGCCGCTACAGCTGGGGCATGGCCGCCCTCACCGTGGCCTGCTACAGCCTGCTGATGGTGTGGTATGTGCCGCTGCCTGGCGGCGATACCCATGCCGGACATGCGATGCCGCTTGCCCCGATCAGCGCGAACTTGCACGCCGGGCACGATGCCGGCGCGGATGCCGATTTCTGCCGCACCGATGCGGCGGACGCGGCCACGGTTGATCCTGCCTCGCCATTGCAGGATGCTTTTAATGCCCACGTGCTCGGGATGTGGCTCGGTTTCGTCATCAGCGCGCTGGTCATCGCCTATTTCGCGGTGGAGATGGCGGCGGCAGTGCGCCGGCGCGACGCCCAGCTCAACCGGGTGCGCGAAGAAACCCTGCGCAACGAGCGCATCGTCGCGCTCGGCACGCTGGCGGCGGGCGCGGCGCATGCGCTGGG
>PCWU01000004.1 GCA_002787455.1 Gallionellaceae bacterium CG11_big_fil_rev_8_21_14_0_20_60_62
ACCCTGATGCACAACGATCTGATGTCCGTGGCCGATGCCATTTCGCTGTCCCGCGCCACCCTGCGCAAGATCCGGCAGAACCTGTTTTTTGCCTTTGCCTACAATGTGCTCGGCATCCCGCTCGCCGTGATGGGACTGCTCAACCCGGTGATTGCGGGCGCGGCCATGGCGATGAGTTCGGTCTCGGTGGTGAGCAACGCGCTGTTGCTTAAACGCTGGCAACCCGCTGTCCCGACTTCCGCAACCGAGGCATCGGGCAGTAATCTCGCCGCGTAATATCCCGGCATAAAGAACGACTGAACCAAAATGCAACACGCGCGGTCAAAATTCGGCTTCAATCTCAACCCATTCAACAAAGGAAAACTGGCATGAACCCCAAAACCCTCATCATCATCGGAATTAGCCTTGTGCTGGCCGCCTGTGCCGCCGGCAAATCTGGCGATGTTTATACGCGCGACCAAGTCCGGCAAGTGCAGACCTACCGGGTCGGCTATATCGAGGGAGTGCGCGAGATTCGCATTGAAGGTACCAAAACCCCGATCGGCACCGCGGCCGGCGCGGTGGTGGGCGGAGTGGCCGGAAGCAGCGTGGGGAACGGCAAGACCGGGCAGATTGGTGCGGTCGTGGGCGCGGTCGTGGGCGGCATGATGGGCGCCGCAACCGAAGAGGGAATGACCCGGGAAAACGGTTTTGAGTTTGATATCCGGATGGAAGACGGCAGCCACATCTCGGTGGTGCAGGCCAAGGCGGTCAAGAACGAAACCTTCGCCGTGGGCGACCGGGTGCGCATCATCGATAGTGCCGGGGTGGTACGCGTTGCGCATTAAGCGCGCAACCAAAAAAAACGGCGGCTTGAGCGCCGTTTTTTTTGCGCAAACCTGCCTTATTCAACCGTCGCGATGCGCAGCGGCGGCCGGCTCAACTCGGTCGAAAGTTTAAAGCTCTCCACCCTGGCGCGGGCAATTTGCGGCGGCGGCACCAGCGCGGTTTGCAGCACCGGACGGGAGGCGATCGGAACGGCCGGCAATAGCCACGCCCCGCCCACCGCCAGCAGCGACATGGCGAACGCGCCTTGCAGCGCGCGATTAAACCGCAGGCTGCGGCGCAGTTTCCCCAGCAACAATTCGCCATCCAGACGGGCACTGGCCGTTTCCAAAACCCCCCTCAATTTCTCGTTTTTGCACGCCTCGCGCTGCAACACCGATTCTTCCAGCGCAATAATCTCCGCCTGCATGGCGGCGTTCTGTTCCGACGCCCCGCGCGCCGCGCGTTCGGCTGCGGCGCGTTGCGCATTCAGAACAAATAGTTTTCGCGCGGCTTCCACACGTTTCTGCGCCTCTGCTTCCGCGGCCTGTTCCGCCTCCGCGTGGGCCTGCTCCATCTCGGCAATGCGCGCCGCGATGAGCGCATTCTTTTGCACCAATTCCGCCTCATGGCGCGCCTGCTCGGCGCGTTCGCGCGCGAGCAAGTCAAGCTCTGCCGCCGCCGCCTCCGCATTGCGCTGTTGCAGTTCAGCCAGCGCCTGCGCTTCCTGTTCCTTGCGCAAAGCGGCTTGCGCGGCGGCCTCCGCCGCTTCGATACGCTGGCGCGCCGCCACCACCTCGCGCGCATCGACACGCAACGCTTCTTCCTCCGCCCGTATCGCCTGTTTCCTGGTTTCGGTTTTCAATTTTGCCATATTCAGCGCGCGCACGGCCTGTTCCTCCCCGGCGCGATTCGATTCGAGCAATGCCTCATCCCGGGCCTGTTGCGCCGCCGCAATTTCCTTTGCCCGCACTTCCTGCTCCAGACACTGGTTATTGGTCTCGATCGCCAACAACTCGGCATCCATGCGCGCGGTGATTGCCTCGATCGCCGCCCGCTCCGTTGCCGCGCGCTCAAGCGCAACGCGACCGGCCTCGGCTTCCATAGTCGCGCGCTGCCGAGCCGCGGCCGCGGCCTGCTCCTCGGAGGCGATCCGCTGCTGTATGGCGCTCTGTTCTGCCAGCTCGGCATCCAGCTTGTCCTGCTGTGCCCGGCAGGCGCTCGTGGCCAGCCGGACCGAATCTTCGGAAGCTGCCAACTGGCCATTGATGGCATCCAGTTTTTGTTGCAACAACCGCGCTTCCTGTTTGTCGTTCGCCGCCTGCTGTTGCGCCGCCAAATAGAGTTGTTGTTCGGATTCGGCCTTTTGCCGTGCCAACTCGGCGGCGCGCTCCGCCATTTCGCACTGCCGCATCGCGCTGGCGATTGCTTCCTGCTCGGCGGCAAGTTGTTGTTCGACCGCGCGCGCCGCGAACATTTCCGCTTCCGCCCGCTGTTGCGCCTGACTCACCAGCTCACGCTGCGCCTGCGCGCGCGTTGCGGCCGCCTGACGTGCCTGTTGTTCGGCCACCATCAATCCGCGCGCATCCTCCTCTGCCCGGCGCAGTAAACGGTTTGCCTCTTCACGTTCCTGCTGCGCCTGTTTTTCGGTGCGGACGCGTTGTGAGAGCAATTCCATCGCCTCCTGTTCGGTCTGCAATTTAAGTTCTGCCGCCTGGCGTATTTCCTGTTCTTTCACCAGAGCTTCAGCGGCAACTTCGGCCGCGCGACATTCCGCCGCATTGCGCACGGCCGTTTCTTCCTGCGTCTGCGTTTCAATTTGTGCGCGCTGTTTGACTTGCCTGGCCAGCGCGCGCTCTTCCTCGGCACGCGCGGCAGCGGCGCGTTCGGCCTCCTGCTCGGCCGCAACTCGTCCCTGCATTTCAGCCAGCGCAAGCGCCTCGCTGCGCTCGCGCGCGACCAGCGCCTCCTGTGCCGAACGCTCGGCGGCCAACTTTGCGTTGACCTGCGCAATCACCTCTTTTTCCTTCTTTAGCTTGTCTGCCGCGACCCGGGTAAGCAGCGCCTCGCTGTTTTCCTTCTCCTGCGTTGCCAGCGCAGACTCATGATCCGCTTCGGCACGGCGGCGTTGCGCTTCGTGCAACGCCTTCTCGGCGGCAATGCGCTGTGCCAACTCCTCCTGTGCCGACTCCTCGGCTTCCCGCCGCAGGCGGATGGTTTCGTTCAGTTGCACCTCTGCCGCCAGCTTCTGCCGCGCGGCCCGCGCCAATGCGCCTTCCTGCTCCAACCTGGCGCGCGCTTCTTCGACCAGCAGTATCTCGGCGCGGGTGCGCACTTCAATCCGCCCCGCGATCTCGCTTTCACATTGCGCCTTTTCATGCGCAATCGCGCGCGCGTGGGCTTCGGCGCGCGAGCGTGCCTGCGCCGCCAGTTGCGCATCGATTTCCGCCTCGACCCGGCCGCGCGATTCCTGAATCGCCGCCGATTCGGCCAGACTTTCGTCGTCGTTGGATGAAACCAGACGTATCTTGTTGGGAGCGGACATACTTCACCTCGTTATGCTGGAATACCCAAGACGGGCACGAGACTAAATTAACAGTCGCAGTGGATGGGTATGCGTCGAATAAATGGGGAAAAGCGGCTCATTTCGCGGGTCAGGCCGGCTACGCCGCACCGTATCGGGGTCGCGCCACTCAGATAAATCGCGCCTTGGTACATGTCTTCTATTCGTGGCTGGCGACCCCTCCCGCACCGCCGGCTACGCCGCACCGTGTCGGGGTCGCTACTCCCACTCTATTATTTACAGACACTTATGCGCTTTGATTCTATTGATATTTCTATGACACTGTTTGTTAAATACCATGAAAAATAC
>PCWU01000107.1:0-3670 GCA_002787455.1 Gallionellaceae bacterium CG11_big_fil_rev_8_21_14_0_20_60_62
ATACCCACACTAATCGGTTGTTTTTTAAAGTTTTTAAAGATCTTTTTGCCGCTTGCTCGCACTGCCGTGGCAGCGAAGAGGTGCGCATTATAGGGGGCGAAATTTTCACGTCAAGCGTTTTGTAAAAAAATATTCATATTGCCTTCCGCGCATCCTCTTGTTACACACAAAACGTACAATGTGTTCATCGATAAAAACGAATACACCTCATGAAGTTGATCCTGGGAATCGAATCCTCCTGCGACGAGACCGGCGTCGCGCTGTATCACACTGAACGCGGCCTGCTCGCGCATACGTTGCACTCGCAGATCGCGCTCCATAACGAATATGGCGGCGTGGTACCAGAGCTCGCCTCGCGCGATCACGTGCGGCACGCCCTGCCGCTGCTGCGCGGCGCGCTGCAGCAAGCGGATTGCACCCTGCGCGACATCGATGCCGTCGCTTACACGCAGGGCCCCGGACTCTCCGGCGCGCTGCTGGTCGGTGCCGGCATCGCCTGCGCCCTCGCCTATACATTGCAACTGCCCACTCTCGGCGTGCATCATCTGGAAGGGCATCTACTTTCTCCCTTGCTCTCCACCCCCGCGCCGGATTTTCCTTTTGTGGCTTTGCTGGTTTCCGGCGGCCACACGCAATTAATGCGAGTGGAAGGAGTCGGGCGCTATACCTTGCTGGGAGAATCGCTGGATGATGCGGCAGGAGAAGCCTTTGACAAGAGCGCCAAGTTGCTTGGCCTGGATTATCCGGGCGGCGCCTTGTTGGCCAAACTGGCGCGGGACGGCACGCCAGGTCGTTTCAAATTACCGCGCCCGATGCTGCACAGCGGCGACCTCGATTTTAGCTTCAGCGGACTAAAGACTGCTGTGCTGCTGGCCGTGCAACAAAATCCGGATGATCCGCAGACGCGCGCCGACATCGCGCACGCGGCACAGGAGGCGATCGTTGAGGTGCTGGTGCGCAAGGCGCAATCCGCGCTGGAACAAGTCGGGCTGAAACAGCTGGTGGTGGCGGGAGGGGTGGGCGCGAACCGGTTGTTGCGCAGCCGCCTCAACGCGGCGGCCGGAAAATTTGGCGGCGAAGTGTTCTACCCTGACCTGGAATTCTGCACCGACAATGGCGCGATGATTGCCTTTGCGGGCGCGATGCGGCTACAGCATGAAGCGGGGCGGCGCGACTATCGTTTCAATGTA
Source organism: Gallionellaceae bacterium CG11_big_fil_rev_8_21_14_0_20_60_62 (assembly GCA_002787455.1). GTDB lineage: Bacteria > Pseudomonadota > Gammaproteobacteria > Burkholderiales > Gallionellaceae > Sideroxyarcus. The sequence goes on from PCWU01000107.1 coordinate 1,191, forward strand.
AAACCGCGCTGGGACTTGCAGGAATTGAATTACGACGCCTGATTTTTCTTTTTTCGGCTTCCAATCTTGCTTTCCTTGCCCGCCAGTAGATTGGCAATGTTGCGTTTATGCCTCCAGAAAAGCAGTAGCGACATCAGCACAGACTCGACCACCCACTCGATGGGCAAGTGCGCCAGCATTGCGTAAATCGGTGTTGCAATGGCGGCGATCAGAGCCGCCAACGAGGACAAACGGGTAACCAGTGCCACCCCCAGCCATGTCGCCACCGCCCCCAGGCACACCCACACATCGAGGGCGAACAACACCCCCAGCGCGGTTGCCACCCCTTTGCCTCCCTGGAACTTATGGAAGACCGGAAAGAGATGGCCGATGAAAACAGCCAATGCCACCAAAGCAACCAGCAATGCCCAATTTTCATCGCGTGGCGCCAACTGGATTGCCAGAAAGACCGCGATACCCCCCTTCGCCGCATCTCCCAACAGGGTCAGGGCGGCCACGATTTTTTTGCCGCTGCGCAACACATTGGTCGCGCCCGGATTGCCTGATCCGTAAGTACGCGGGTCGGCCAGGCCAAAAAGCTTGCTCATCAGCACGGCAAAAGAAATTGAGCCGAGCAGATAGGCGGTTGCAACAAAAAACGTGAGCGTCATCACGAATACCTTAAAATGCGGAACGCGGCATTCTACTCGAATGCCGCCTTGCCACCAAACCCCCACTTTGACCCTTTATGGATATCATCTTTTTACGCGAACTCAAGATCATCACCCTGATCGGCATCTATGAGAGGGAAAAACGCGTGCCGCAAACGCTGCAGCTCGACCTCGAGATCGCCCTGCCCAACAGCCGCGCCTGCCAAAGCGACGACATCAATGATGCGCTGGACTATGCCCAGGTTGCGCAGCACATCCAGTCGGTGTTGAGCGAGGGGCATTTTTCCCTGCTCGAAGCCCTGGCCGAACATATCGCGCAGATCATCCTCAAGGACTTCAACGCGCCTTGGGTCAAAGTCAGCGTGGCCAAGCTGCAAGCCATCCGTAATTGCAAGCAGGTCGGAATCTGCATCGAGCGCGGGCAAATCCGTTAGCGCCGACAACAATTTGCCCAAGCCTCTATTTTTATGGATAATGCGCGCCCTCATGGTTTATCCGGGCGCGTACAACCGCCGCGCCAACTTTACGTTAGGAACAGAAAATGAAAGCTGACCTCCATCCCGCCTATGCCGAAGTCGAAGTGACCTGCAGTTGCGGCAACAAATTCAACACCCGCTCCACCCTCGGCAAACCGGTGCTGCACGTCGAAGTCTGCTCCGAGTGCCACCCGTTCTACACCGGCACGCAAAAGATCGTGGATACCGCCGGCCGCATCGAGAAGTTCCGCAACAAGTACAATATGGGCAGCAAAGCCGCCTAATGGAACTTGGTTAGTCGCACAAATCAAAAGGCAGCGCAGGCTGCCTTTTTTCTTTTCGGGAGGCCCTTATGACTCGACCACTCTCATTGCTGATCGCCCTCACCGTTGCTCTGACGCTCGCCGGTTGCGCCGCCAACCCGGTGTCCGGCAAACAGGATTTCGTGATGATGTCGGAAGCGCAGGAGATCGCGCTGGGTCGCAGCGCCGACGCGGAGGTGCGCAAACAGTACAGTGTGTACCAGAATCCCGAACTGCAAAGTTACGTCAACGGCGTCGGCCAGGCACTCGCCAGCCGCAGCCATCGCAGCAACCTTAACTACCACTTCACCGTGGTTGATTCGGCCGAAATCAACGCCTTCGCCCTGCCCGGCGGCTACGTGTATATCACGCGCGGCATCATGGCCTATCTGAACTCGGAAGCTGAAATGGCGGCGGTGATCGGACACGAGATTGGCCACGTCACCGCGCGCCACGGTGTGCGCCAGCAAAGCGCGGCGCAGGCCACAAGTCTTGGCATCACGCTGGCCTCGATCTTCGTTCCTGAACTCAATTCACGCGCCGGACAGGACCTTTCCAACCTGCTTGGCGGGGCCTTGCTCTCCGGTTACGGGCGAGATCACGAACTGGAATCCGACCGTCTTGGCGCGCAATATCTGGCACGCACCGAATACGATCCGCAGGCGATGATCCGCGTGGTCGGCGTGCTAAAGAATCAGGAATTGTTCGATGCCGAGATCGCCAAACAGGAAGGGCGCGAACCGCGCCGCTATCACGGCACCTTCGCCACCCACCCCGACAACGACACCCGCCTGCAACAAGTCGTGGGCGAAGCAAAAAATCTGACCGTGGCCAACCCGCTCGAAAGGCGCGAGGAATATCTGCGCCAGACGGCGGGTTTGATCTTTGGCGACAGCGTGGCCGAAGGGGTGGTGCGCGACAACCGTTTCCTGCATCGCGATCTGGGCATTGCGATCACCTTCCCGCCGGCGTGGCAGGTCAAGAATCTGCCCGATCAAGTGGTCGCGTTGAGCCCGCAGAACGATGCCGCGCTCCAGTTCAAACTCGACCCC
>PCWU01000107.1:3682-6120 GCA_002787455.1 Gallionellaceae bacterium CG11_big_fil_rev_8_21_14_0_20_60_62
TAAAGATCGACGGCCTGCAGGCCGCGCTGGGCAGCAACGGCAACCGTCTGATCGGCGTGATCTATCATCAGGGCAAAGCCTTTCTGCTGCTGGGCAGCGCCAAAACGCCGCAACTGCTCGATGCCCGGCGCGGAGTAATGGAAACGGCGGCGCGCAGTTTCCATATTTTGAGCAGCCCGGAAAAGGCGGCAATCAAACCGCTCACCCTCCAGTTGCACAAAGCCGCCGCCGGTGACAGCTACGCCGAATATGCCGCTCGCTCCCCGCTGGGACGCAACGCGGAACAATATCTGCGCCTGCTCAACGCGCAATATCCGCAGGGCGAGCCGGTACCGGGACAAACTGTGAAACTGGTCGAATAGCGCGTGTACATTTATTACGGAAAACTGAAGGAAACCGACATCACACCGGCCAAGGCGCTGTTGTTGCTGGTACTGTGCGCGGCATGGGTAACGGTCGGCCTGGTCGGTCACGACCCGTGGAAACCGAACGAAGCTTACGGCTTCGGCATCATTCACCATTTCCTGCAAAGCGGCGACTGGCTGGTTCCGGTGCTGGCCGGACAACCCTATCCGGACAGACCGCCGCTGTACTTCTGGACCGCCGCCCTCTTCGCCAAAGTTCTGTCGCCATGGCTGCCGCTGCACGATGGCGCGCGACTGGCCACGGGTTTTTACATGGCACTCACTCTGCTGTTCACCGGCTTCTGCGGGCGCGAGCTGTTCGGCAAGTATCGCGGCTGGCCGGCCTCCATCGCTCTCATCGGCTGTCTTGGCCTGCTGTTGCACGCGCACGAAATTCTGCTCGACAACGCATTCCTCGCCGCCTGCGCCATGTTGTTGTATGGCTATGCCTTAAGCCTGCGCCGGCCGCGTCTGGCCGGCGTTTTCATCGGGCTCGGACTGGGCATCGGTTTTCTGGGCAAGGGCTTCATCGCGCCGGTGCTGTTTCTCGCCATCAGTTTGTTCCTGCTCCTGTTCCGCAACTGGCGCACACGCAACCATGCCGAAGCATTCGCCATTGCCCTACTCTGCGCCCTGCCGTGGCTGGCAATCTGGCCCTGGCTGCTGTACCAGCATGCGCCCGCCCTGTTCACCGAATGGGCGTGGACGCGCAACATCGGGCGCTGGCTGGACTTTGCGCGTAGCGGCAATTATCCGGAAATCTTTTACTACCTGGGTGCGCTGCCGTGGATGGCCTGGCCGGCCGCGCCGCTGGCCGTGTGGACGGTATGGGAAGCGCGCAAGCGGGTGTGGCACAAAGCCGAATTCCAGTTGTTGCTGACCGCCCTGGCGGTGATGCTGGTCGTCCTGAGTCTGGTGCCGGACATCAACGATCCCAACGGCCTGCCGATGCTGCTACCCATCGCCTTGCTGGCGACGGCAGCGCTGTCCACCTTGCGCCGGGGCGCCGCCAATGCGCTGGACTGGTTCGGCATCATGACCTTCGCCCTGTTCGCCATCCTGCTGTGGTGGGGCTGGGCCGGCCTGCTGCTCGATAACAACGCATGGATCACCCGGCAGTTCAAGCAGCAGCACCCGGATTTCATCCCCGCTTTCGATGAAATCGCCTTCTGGATCGCGATCGCATCCACCCTGCTCTGGATCGTCCTAGTCTGGCGCACCGGCCGTTCGGTGCGGCGCTCGCTCATCAACTGGGCCAGCGGCACCACCCTGCTGTGGATTCTGGTGATGACGCTGTGGCGGCCGTGGCTGGACAGCGGCAAGAGCTATCGCCCGATGATTGACGATCTGTCGGCGCACCTGCCCGCCGACTACCAGTGCATGACCCTGTCGCACTTCGGCGTCAGCGAACAGGCTATGCTCGAATATTTCGGCAAGTTCAAATGGTCCAGTCGGGAAGTCGCGCGCTGCGACTTGCTGCTGGTGCAGGGCAACCGCATCGCGCGTCCGATTGAGGATGAGATCGGTTGGGAAAAAATCTGGGAAGGCGGCAGACTGGGAGAACAGAACGAACGCTTCCGTTTGTATCGGCGCGTCAAAAGTTAGCGCGGCGGAATGACGGAGGGCAATTTCGTCGGCGTCTCGATGCGCACCTGTTTGTTCACGTTGTAAGTGCCGAACACCACGGTAATCGCCGCGCGCTTCACCCCGAACTCATCCGCCAGAAAATCCACCAGATGCGCGGTCGCCTTGCCGCGCACCGGATCCGCCGCCACCTGGATTTCCAGTTGCTTGCCGATCACTTTGCCGATCTTGGTGCGCTTCGCGCGCGGCCGACCGAGGATATTCAACACCAAGGTGTCATCTTCCCATTTGCAAAACGACTCCATCTCGCTACCGCGCGCCATAAGCAATCCCTCGCCCAGGAAAAACAAAAAACTCGGCAGAATGTATATGAATAAAATTCATCGACGCCACTTTCGTTGATAATAAAAACCGTCGGGGGTTGCCCGACAGCAAGTTACTTTTCTTGTC
>PCWU01000100.1 GCA_002787455.1 Gallionellaceae bacterium CG11_big_fil_rev_8_21_14_0_20_60_62
GGCCATTCGGACGTGTCCACCACGATGATTTACACTCACGTGCTGAACAAGGGCGGACGCGGTGTGGTCAGTCCGCTGGATAGATAGTGTGTGCAAAATTTGCACATTGCTTTTGTTGAAAGGAATTCGTGATGAGTGAAGTGCTGATCTACGAAACCGAGAGCGTGCAGATGCAGATGAATGTGCGGCCGGATGCGGAGACGGTGTGTCTGCCGCAGGAGCAAATGGCGGCACTGTTTGGTCGCGAGCGCTCGGTGGTGCCCAAGCATTTGCGCAATGTGTTTAAGGAGGGGGAGCTGGACGTTTCGGCAACTTGTGCAAAATTTGCACAAGTTCAAGTCGAGGGTGCCCGAACGGTTACACGCGGCATTGAGCACGACAATTTGGATGTCGTTATCTCCGTTGGCTATCGCGTCAAGTCGCAACAGGGCGTGCAATTTTGCCCGTGGGCCACCCGCACTCTGCGCGAGCATCTGGTGCAGGGTTATGTTTAATTCCGCCCGCCTTGCCGAGCGCGGTATTGGTGGGGTATTCGGGCATTCCGGGCAACATCGAGCAAACCATGTTTGGCAAGGCGCCGTATCGAGGCCGCGAAGAAAATGCGGCGCACTTGCTGCATTTTGTCATCAAGGATCATCCGTTTTCGGACGGCAACAAGCGCATCGGTTCGATCATTCTTTTGCGCTATTTCAAGCAGGAGGCGATGCGCATGAAGATCAACGATAATGCGCCGACCGCGCTGGCGCTGCTGATTGCCGAGAGCGATCCCGCGAACAAGAATTTGATGATTCGTCTTGTGGTCAACCTGCTGGTCAGCGACGCTGCATGATCGCCTATCTCATCCGCCGCATTCTCTATGCCATCCCGATTCTAATCGGGGTGAACCTGCTCACCTTCGCGCTGTTCTTTGTGGTCAACACGCCGGACGACATGGCGCGCATGCAGCTCGGCATCAAGCGCGTGACGCCGGAGGCGATCGACAAGTGGAAGCAGCAGCGCGGCTATGACAAGCCGCTGTTCGTGAATGCGGCGGCGAATGGCGGGGATAAATTCACCGATACGATTTTTTGGCAGAAATCCGCCGGCATGTTCGTGTTTAATTTTGGCTTCTCCGACGACGGGCGCAGCATCAGCCGCGAGATCGCCGCGCGCATGGGGCCGAGCCTGGCTATCGCGCTGCCGACTTTTTTGATCGGGCTGGTGGTGTATGTCAGTTTTGCCTTGCTGATGACACTGTTCCGCGCCACCGCGCTGGATTGGGCGGGCGTGGCGCTGTGCGTATTGCTGATGTCCATCTCCGGCCTGTTCTACATCATCGGCGGGCAGTTCCTCGTCAGCAAACTGTGGCATCTGGTGCCCATCTCCGGCTACACGGGTGGCGCGGACAGTTTTAAATTTGTGGTGCTGCCCATCCTGATCGGCGTGGTTGGCGGGGTCGGCTCCAGCAGCCGCTGGTACCGCACCATCTTCCTCGAAGAGATCGGCAAGGACTATGTGCGCACCGCGCGCGCCAAGGGTTTGTCCGAGCTGCGCGTGCTGTTCACCCATGTGCTGAAGAACGCGATGATTCCGATTCTGACCGGCGTGGTGGTGGTGATCCCGCTGCTGTTCATGGGCAGTCTTTTGACCGAATCCTTTTTCGGTATTCCCGGCTTGGGCAGTTACACCATCGACGCGATCAACGCACAGGATTTTTCGGTGGTGCGCGCAATGGTGTTCCTCGGCTCGGTGCTATATATCGCGGGGCTGATCTTGACGGATGTTTCCTATACGGTGGTTGATCCAAGGGTGAGGCTGCAATGAGTCCTTTCAACTTTCATATGTTATTGGTAGGTCGGGCTTCAGCCCGACATGTCGGACTGAAGTCCGACCCACATGATGGGAGACGAGTTTGACTTTTATTCCCGTCATTCTTTGGAGCGATGCGCTGGTGTTCCTGCTGCTGGGTGCGGGTGTGGCGGTGGCGCTATATGTGCGCAAGCGCGAGCATCTGATGTTGCCGTGGCGGCGTGTGGCGCAGAGTAATGTGGCGCTGGTTTCGCTGCTGGTGCTGTCGTTGTTCTTCGGCATCGGCCTGCTCGACAGTTTGCATTTTCGCACCTCGCTGCCGCAGGCCAATAGCGGCGAGAAGGTTTATTCATCCGAGGTGTTGAGCGTGTTCGACAAACTGGTCGAACCGTTGCGCATGCAAACCGAGAAGACTTATTCCGCGCCGTTTGCCCTGCACTTGTACGCGAAGGAGAGTTTGACTGATGCGCAGGGCAACATCGTGCGCGACTATCCTCGATTGCAATACGGCGGGGCGCATCTGGCGGATGGGTTGCAGCGGAATGCGGATGTGGTGTGGCGGGGTTTGAGCGGGGCGCTGGCCGGGGTGTTTTTGGGTGTATTGCTGCTTTTTGCATTCATTTCAAAAGGTCGGCGACCGGTCATCATCGCCGTGCTCATTCTTGTCGCCCTCATCGGCGCGCTCATCAACCTTGCCGCGGTCTATCACGTCCTCGGCACCGACAAGGTGGGGCAGGATGTGCTGTATCTGGCGCTGAAGAGCATCCGCACCGGACTCATCATCGGCACGGTGACGACGCTGGTCACGTTGCCGCTGGCGCTGTTTCTCGGCGTGGCGGCGGGCTACTTTCGCGGCCGGGTGGATGACGTCATCCAATATATCTACACCGTGCTGAGCTCCATTCCAAGCGTGCTGCTGATCGCGGCGGCGGTGCTGACGATGCAGGTGATTATCGACACGCATCCGGACTGGTTCGGCAACTCGGCCGCGCGAGCGGACATGCGTCTGGTGGCGCTGTGTTTCATTCTCGGCGTGACGAGCTGGACCGGGCTGTGCCGCCTGTTGCGCGGCGAGACGCTGAAATTGCGCGAGATGGAATACATCCAGGCGGCGCAGGCGTTCGGTGTGTCCGGTCTGCGCATCCTCAGCCGCCACATCCTGCCCAACGTGATGCACATCATTCTGATCGCGCTGGTGATGGATTTTTCCGCGCTGGTGCTGGCCGAGGCGGTGCTGTCCTACGTCGGTGTCGGCGTCGATCCGTCGATGATCTCGTTCGGCACCATGATCAACGGCGCGCGCCTGGAAATGGGGCGTGAACCGGTGGTGTGGTGGGCGCTGGCCGCCGCGTTCAGCTTCATGCTGGTGCTGGTGCTGGCGGCCAACCTGTTCGCCGACGCGGTGCGCGATGCGTTCGATCCGCGGCTGAACCGCAGCGCGGTGTAGGTGCGCAGGTCGGGGTTTAGCCCGACATGTCGGGTTAAAACCCGACCTACAGTCCAACCCGCAAGGGGTCACACGATGCGGCAGGCCTCGTCGAAACTCAATCTGGGGTTGCGCGGATACACGCCTTTGGGGTCGCCGTAACCTAGGTTGCACAGGAAGTTCGATTTTACGTTCGTTCCGGCAAAAAACAATTCATCCACCTTCGCGTTGTCGAAGCCGGACATCGGGCCACAATCCAGTCCCAATGCACGCGCGGCGAGGATTAAATACGCGCCTTGCAGTGTGCCGTTGCGGAAGGCGTTGGTGAAAGCGGTCTGCTCGTCTTTGTTAAACCAGCTCGCCGCATCCGGCGCGTTCGGGAACAGCTTGCCGAGCTGGTCGTAGAAGTGCAGGTCGTAGCCGATGAGGGCGGTGACCGGCGCG
>PCWU01000084.1:0-278 GCA_002787455.1 Gallionellaceae bacterium CG11_big_fil_rev_8_21_14_0_20_60_62
TGCACGCGGTTGTATTCGACCTTGAGCTTGTCGATGCCGGTGCGGGCGCGTTCGCGCATTTCCAATTCGAGGAGGAAATCGCCGCAGTGGGTCTGGATGCCGCGCAGTTCGTCGAGCTCAAAATCAAAACCGTCGGCGATCACGCCGCCTTCGCGCAGGACGGAGGAGGGTTCTTCTTTGATCGTTTTCTGCAGCAACTCGACCAGCGTTTGGTCGGCTTGCAAGGCATCAGCAAGGCGCTCAATGAGCGGCTGATTTTGTGGGTCGGACTTCAGTCC
>PCWU01000084.1:315-1045 GCA_002787455.1 Gallionellaceae bacterium CG11_big_fil_rev_8_21_14_0_20_60_62
GTGATGCGCTCCACATCCACGCTGGATTTTAGGTGGTCGTGGACGGTGCGATGCAGTTCGTCAAGTTGCGCCACCGCATCCAGTCTCGCGCGTAGCACCAAACGGTCCCGCAACGGATGATGCAGCCAGTGCGCCAGCAAACGGCTGCCCATGTTGGTGGCGCAGGTGTCGAGCAGCGAGAGCAATGTCGGCGCGGGTTCGCCGCGCAGGGTCTGGGTAATCTCCAAGTTGCGCCTTGTGGCGGCGTCCATGCGCACGTATTCGTCGGCGTGGTAGACCTGCGCGCTGCGGATGTGGGCGATGCTCTGGCCTTGGGTGAGTTTGGCGTAGCCGAGCAGTGCGCCGGCGGCTTCGAGGCCGACGGTGAATTCGTCGCAGCCGAAACCGGCGAGGTCTCTGGTTCCGAACTGCTGGCACAGCGCGCGATGCGCGGTGTCGCGCTCGAAGTGCCAGTCGGGGAGGGATTTGTTGGCGGCGTTCTTGAACTGCGGCGCGCTGGTGCTTTCGGCGAACAGTATCTCGGAGGGTTGCAGACGTTCCAGTTCGGCGGGCAGTTGTTTGGCGGCGACTTCGGCGAGGGTGAGCTGGCCGGAGGCGAGGTTGAGCCAGGCGAGGCCGACTTCATTGCCGCGCGGGTGCAGCGCCAGCAGCAGGTTGTCGCGCTTCTCTTCCAGCAAGGCGGAGTCGGTGACGGTGCCGGGGGTGACGATGCGCACCACTTTGCGCTCGA
>PCWU01000084.1:1066-1490 GCA_002787455.1 Gallionellaceae bacterium CG11_big_fil_rev_8_21_14_0_20_60_62
GGTATTGCTCCACGGCGTGATAGGGCACGCCCGCCATCTTGATCGGCTGGCCGTTGGATGCGCCGCGCTGCGTCAGCGTGATGTCGAGTAACTTCGCCGCGCGCTCTGCATCGCCATGGAACAGCTCGTAGAAATCGCCCATGCGGTAGAACAGTAGCAGGTCGGGATGCTCGGCCTTGATGCGCAGGTATTGCTGCATCATCGGCGTATGCGTGGCGGTCACAGCGTTCAGCCTTTCAGACCTTCCGTCAGATGCGGGGCGATCAGCTTGAGTAATTGTTCGTGAATGTGCGGATTGCCGGCACAGATATGGCCACTGGCCATATAACTCTGGTTGCCCGCGAGGTCGCTGACGATACCGCCCGCTTCGCTGATGAGCAGCGCGCCGCCCGCCATGTCCCACGGTTTGAGACCGGTCTCGAAG
>PCWU01000084.1:1502-4994 GCA_002787455.1 Gallionellaceae bacterium CG11_big_fil_rev_8_21_14_0_20_60_62
CGGCAGTGTTCTGCATGACATCCTTGAAGATCGCCAGGTAGGCGTCCATATGCTCGAAGCGGGTGTAGGGAAAGCCGGTGCCGATCAGGCTGTCTTCCAACTCCTTGCGTTTACTCACGCGGAGGCGCTTGTCGTTGAGGAATGCGCCGCGTCCGCGCGTGGCGGTGAACAGGTCATTTTTGGTCGGGTCGTACACCACCGCCTGGGTCAGCACGCCGTTGTGTTGCAGCGCGATGGAGACCGCGTACTGCGGCACGCCGTGCAGAAAATTGGTGGTGCCGTCGAGCGGGTCGATGATCCACAGGTATTCCGATTCGCCTTGGGCGCCGCCTTCCTCTGCTAGAATCGCGTGGGTCGGATAAGCCTGCAGCAAAGCGTCCACGATGATGCGCTCGGCTGCGCGATCGACCTCGCTGACGTAATCCGCGTGGGATTTCTTGGTCACGGTGAGGTGGTCGAGGTTGTCGGCGGCGCGGTGGATCAGATTGCCGGCGCGACGCGCGGCCTTCACCGCAATGTTGAGCATGGGGTGCATAATTATTACGACCTTTTTAATGAACTGGGGAAATCCTGCGCGCATTTTAGTTTGAATCGGATGTTGAATAAACCCTAAAACACAACTTGCCCGCAGATTACGCAGATTCGCGCAGATTGAAAACCATCACCCAAACCAAAAATCGCACTCTAAACTTGGGGATCTAATCTGTGCGAATCTGTGTAATCTGCGGGCCGAGGTTTGATTTTCCATTGAACAAAATATGCTAGATAACATCAGAGTGGTGCTTAGCCACACCACCCATCCCGGCAACATCGGCGCGGCGGCACGGGCGATGCAGACCATGGGGCTGCGCCATTTATATCTCGTCAACCCGCGCCATTTCCCCGATGCGCAGGCGACCGCGATGGCCGCGGGCGCCGATGATGTGTTGCAGCACGCGATCGTGCGCGCCTCGCTGGATGAGGCGTTGCAGGGCGTGGCGTTCACGGTGGCGATGACGGCGCGGCTGCGCGATATTTCGATCGAAGTCAAAACCCCGCGCGAGGCGATGCCGCAGGTTTTGCAAGAGGCGGTGGCGCATCCGGTGGCGCTGTTGTTCGGCACCGAGATGTCCGGTCTGACCAACGATGAGGTGGGCAAGGCGCACTTGGGGGTGAATATCCCGTCCAACCCGGATTTTTCCTCGCTTAACATTGCGGCTGCGGTGCAGGTGATTGCATATGAGTTGAGCGTGGCAGCGGCAGCATTTAAACCGGAAAGTACGGCCATTCGGCCTGCGCCGCATGAGCGGGTGGAGGGTTTGTTTGCGCATCTGGAAAAGACCCTGGTCGAGATCGGATTTTTTACCACGCAGAATCCGGCACGGCTGATGCGGCGGCTGCGCCGCCTGTTTTCCCGTACCCGGCTGGAAGATGAAGAGATCAACATCCTGCGCGGCGTTCTGAGCACGGTGACCGCGTACAATGCGCGCCTGAAACAACGCTATGCGGAAGAACATCCCGATGTTCAAGAACATTAAAGAAGACATCGCCAGCGTATTCGCGCGCGACCCGGCGGCGCGCACCACGTTCGAGGTGCTGACCTGCTATCCGGGGCTGCACGCGCGCATCCTGCATCGGTTGACCAATAAGATGTGGCACGCCGGACTGAAATGGCTGGCACGTTTCACCTCGCATCTCGCGCGCTGGCTGACTGGTATCGAAATCCATCCGGGGGCGACCATCGGGCGGCGTTTCTTCATCGACCACGGCATGGGGGTGGTGATAGGCGAGACAGCCGAGATCGGCGACGACGTGACGCTGTATCACGGCGTGACTCTGGGCGGCACCTCGTGGAAGGAAGGCAAGCGCCACCCGACGCTGGGTAACGGGGTGGTGGTGGGCGCGGGCGCAAAGATCCTGGGCCCGATTCTTATTGGTGCCGGTGCGAAGATCGGCTCCAACGCGGTGGTGGTGAAGGACGTGCCGGCGGGGGCGACGGCCGCCGGAATTCCGGCGCGCGTTCTCGATGATGCCAAAAAATCATCCGGCTTTAACGCCTACGGTCTCAGCATCGACCAGAACGACCCGGTGGCGAAGGCACTGCACGGCCTGATCGGCCACAGTGTCTCGGTCGATCAGCGCATCGAACACATTCTGCAGCAACTCGAGAAGATGGGTGTGCAGCTCGAAGACGAGCAGGCGACGGCCGACAAGTTCGATCCAAACTACCTGAACAAGATAGTTGACTAAAAAAATCGGGTATCCTATGATTCTGGCCAGTCCGGTCGGCACAGGGTGTTTGTCCGGCAGAGGCTGGAGCTTCCAACTTTTTCGAGGGGTATGCGATGCGTCTGACAACTAAAGGCAGGTTTGCGGTAACGGCGATGGTGGATTTGACCCAGCGCGGCGGCAAGGGGCCGATCACCCTGGCGGCTATCAGCGAGCGGCAGAAAATTTCTCTGTCCTATCTGGAGCAATTGTTCGCCAAACTGCGCAAGAACAATATCGTCGCCAGCGTGCGCGGTCCGGGCGGCGGTTATTGCCTGTCCCGGCCGGCCAGCAAGATTTCCATTGCGGAGATCGTGCTGGCGGTGGATGAGCCGCTGGATGCCACCAACTGCGGGCGCATGGGCACCTGCATGGACGGCAAGCCGTGCTCGACGCATGAATTGTGGATGGAATTGAGCGACCGTATCTACGAATATCTGCATCAGGTGAGCTTGCAGCAGGTGGCTAACGGACAGGTGAAGTCGGAGAGTTCGCGTACTTCCACCATCGTAATGCCGTCAAAGACGGTTAGCGCGCCCCTTGCGGCTTGAGGAAAACAGGAAATGGCAAAGCAAATGAAACTTCCAATCTATATGGACTACTCCGCGACTACGCCGGTCGATCCGCGCGTGGCGGCGGTGATGATTCCTTTTTTGACTGAAAAATTCGGTAATCCGGCTTCTCGTTCGCACGCTTACGGCTGGGAGGCGGAGGCCGCGGTCGAGCGCGCACGCGAACAGGTCGCGGCACTGGTCAATGCCGACCCGAAGGAGATCGTGTGGACTTCCGGCGCGACCGAGTCGAACAATCTGGCGCTGAAGGGCGCGGCTAATTTCTATGCGAGCAAAGGCAAACACATCATTACCGTGCAGACCGAGCACAAAGCCATACTCGATACCGTGCGCGAGCTGGAACGGCAGGGTTTTAGCGCGACCTATCTGGCCCCGGAAGCGAACGGACTGGTCGACCTGGACAAGCTCAAGGCCGCGATCCGACCCGATACCATTCTGGTGTCGGTGATGTATGTGAACAACGAGATCGGCGTGATCCAGGACATTCCCGCCATCGGCGAACTGTGTCGCGAAAAGGGCGTGCTGTTGCATGTCGATGCGGCGCAGGCGACCGGCAAGGTTGTGATCGACCTGCAGCAACTCAAGGTCGATCTGATGAGTTTTTCCGCGCACAAGACTTACGGCCCCAAAGGGATCGGCGCGCTGTACGTGCGGCGCAAACCGCGCGTGCGAC
>PCWU01000145.1 GCA_002787455.1 Gallionellaceae bacterium CG11_big_fil_rev_8_21_14_0_20_60_62
AACCGATTTCCTGCATTTCGCCGCTTTGCGATTCGCCCAGCACTTCGCCCGCGCCGCGTATCTCCAGATCGTGCATCGCCAGATAGAAACCCGAACCGAGCTGTTCCATCGCCTGGATCGCTTCCAGGCGTTTCTTCGCCTGCGCGGTGAGGCCGTCCATGCTGTCCACCAGCAGGTAGGCATAGGCCTGGTGGTGCGAGCGCCCGACACGGCCGCGCAGCTGATGCAGTTGCGCCAGGCCAAAGCGGTCGGCGCGGTTGATGAGCATGGTGTTGGCTGTAGGAACGTCGATGCCCGTTTCAATGATGGTGGAGCACAGCAGCAGGTTGAAGCGCTGGTGGTGGAAGTCGCGCATCACCGCTTCCAAGTCGCGCTCGCCCATCTGGCCGTGCGCCATGCGGATGCGCGCCTCGGGCAGCAAGGTCTCCAGCTTCTCCAGCATGTTGGGCATGGTGTCCACTTCGTTGTGCAGGAAGTACACCTGCCCGCCGCGTTTCAATTCGCGCAACACGGCCTCGCGGATCACGCCCTGGCTGTAGCCGGCCACAAAGGTTTTGATGGAAAGACGGCGCTGCGGCGCGGTGGCGATCACCGAGAAATCGCGCAGGCCTTCCAGCGACATCGCCAGCGTGCGCGGGATCGGCGTGGCGGTTAAAGTCAGAACATCCACTTCCGCCCGCAAAGCCTTGAGGCGCTCTTTCTGCTGCACGCCGAAGCGGTGCTCCTCGTCGAGGATGACCAGCCCGAGGTTATGGAACTTCACATCCTTCTGGATCAGTTTGTGCGTGCCGATCACGATGTCCAGCCTGCCGTCCGCCAGATCCTTCATGACTTGGGTGGCTTCCTTGGCGGAGCGGAAGCGCGACAGCTCGGCGATGCGCACCGGCCAGTCGGCGAACCGGTCGGAGAAGTTCTGGAAGTGTTGTTCGGCCAGCAGCGTGGTGGGCACCAGCACCGCGACCTGTTTGCCATCCATCACCGCGACGAAAGCGGCGCGCAGGGCGACCTCGGTCTTGCCGAAACCCACGTCGCCGCAGATAAGTCGATCCATTGGTTTGCCGGATTGCAGGTCGAGCAGCACGGATTTGATGGCGGCAGCTTGGTCGGGGGTTTCCTCGAAACCGAACCCGGCGGAGAACGCTTCGTAGTCGTGATAAGTGAGCTTGAAGGCATGGCCTTTGCGCGTGGCGCGCTGGGCGTAGATGTTCAACAACTCGGCGGCGGTGTCGCGCACTTGTTGCATGGCGCGGCGCTTGGCTTTGTCCCACGTTCCCGTTCCGAGTTTGTGCAGCGGTGCGGTTTCCGCCGCACCGCCACTGTAGCGGCTGATCACATGCAGTTCCGATACCGGCACATACAGCTTGTCTTCGCCCGCATATTCCAGCAGCAAGAATTCGTTTTCGCCTTCGCCGAGGTCAAGGTTAACCAGGCCGCGATAGCGCGCGATGCCGTGCTGCTCGTGCACCACCGGATCGCCCGGCTTGAGCTCGGACAGGTCGCGCAACATGCCCTCGATGTTGCTCTTCTTCGCGGCGCGGGTGGCGCGGCTGCGCGGCTGCGCGGCATACAACTCGGCCTCGGTTACGACCGCGATATTTTCTGCGGTAAGGATAAAGCCGTTCAGCACCGGCGCGACGCCGAGCATGAATTTCTCGCTACCGGCGAGGAAAGATGCGTAGTCCTCGCATACAGCAGGCGCGAGGCCGTATTCCCTGAGATAACCGGACATGATTTCGCGCCGGCCGAGGCTGTCGGCGAGCAACAGCACCCGGCCGGGGTGGATTTCCAGGAAGTTCTGGAAGGCGTTGGTGGGGACCTCGGCGCGGCGATCGACGGCGATGGGGGGGATGGGGCTGGTGGGGCAGCGGGTAATGTTTTTAGAGTCTTCCCTCACTCCCGGCGCCTCCTTCGGCGGGAGAGGGAAACTTAAGCTCCCTCTTCCGCCGGGAGAGGGCCGGGGTGAGGGAGCACTCGTGGCAATCACATCTATCCGGGCAAATTCCTTCGCCCGAATAAAGAACTGCTCCCCGTCCAGAAACAACTCCCTCGGCTCCAGCAAAGGGCGCTGCGGGTCACCTCTCAGTAAGTTATAGCGCGAGGCCGCATCCTTGGCGAAAGCGGCGATGGCCGTGTCCACCTCGTGGTGCAGGCATAGCGTGGCGTTGTGCGGCAGATAGTCGAACAGGCTCGCGGTCTGGTCGAAGAACAGCGGTAGGTAATATTCGATGCCGGAGGGCGCGATGCCCTTGCTCACATCCTTGTAGATGCGCGACTTCGACGGGTCGCCCTCGAAGCGTTCGCGGAAGCGCTGGCGGAAAGTGGCCTGGCCCCGGTCGTCCAGCGGGAATTCGCGCGCGGGCAGCAGGCGGATCTCCGGCACCGGATACAGCGTGCGCTGCGTGTCCACATCGAAGGTGGCGATGGTCTCGATCTCGTCGTCGAACAGGTCGAGGCGGTAGGGCAGCACGCTGCCCATCGGAAACAGGTCGATCAGCCCGCCGCGCACGCAATATTCGCCGGGGGTGAGCACCTGCTGCACATGGCTGTAACCGGCCAGCGTCAGCTGGGCGCGCAGGGCATCGAGGTCGAGGCGCTCGCCCTTGTTCAGAAAAAAGGTATAGGCGGCAAGATAGCTGACCGGCGGCAGCGGATACAGCGCGGTGGTGAGCGGCACGATCACCACATCGCAATCATTGCTGCGGATATGGTGCAGCGTGGCCAGGCGCTCCGAGATCAGATCCTGGTGCGGCGAAAAATGGTCGTAGGGCAGGGTCTCCCAGTCCGGCAGCAGGTGCGTGCGCAGTTTGGGATCGAAGAACGGAATCTCTTCCGCCAGCCGCTGTGCTTCCAGCGCATTCGCGGCGACCACGACCAGCGGCGAAGTTTTTGTGGCGTACTGCGCCAGCGCCAGCGCATCGGACGAACCGTGCAGTTGGGTATAGCGGGGGCGGGAATTTTTTGCGGAAAAAAGCACGACAGACAGCCTGAAACGGGGGCGCGCATTATAAGCCATGCCTCCGTCTTTCATTTACAATTGCGCTTATGTCCGGATTCCACGCATTGGTCCCCGCCGCCGGTTTCGGCGCGCGCATGGGGCATGAATTGCCCAAACAATACCTGCCCATCGCCGGCAAGCCGATGATCGCCCACGCCCTCGATACCTTGTGCGCCTGCGCGGAAATCGCGACGGTGTTTGTGGTGCTGTCGCCCGGCGACACACAGTTCCACACTTATGATTGGTCGCGCTACGGCGAAAAATTGCAGCCCCTGTTCTGCGGCGGCGCGACGCGCGCCGAAAGCGTGGCAAACGGCCTGCTGGCTTCGGAGCTGGAAGCGGACGATTGGGTGCTGGTGCACGATGCGGCGCGGCCCTGTCTGACCCAATCGCTCCTGAACAAGATGATCACCGAATTGCGCGACGATGCAGTGGGCGGCATTCTTGCGGTGCCGGTGGCGGATACGCTCAAGCGCGCCGACGCGCGGCAGCGCATCGCCGCCACCGAGCCGCGCGAAGGTCTGTGGCAGGCGCAAACACCGCAGATGTTTCGCGCCGGGCTGCTGGTGGAAGCGTTGGCGCGTTGCAAGAATGTCACCGACGAGGCTTCCGCCGTCGAGGCGCTGGGCTTGCAACCGAAACTGGTGCCCGGCGACAGCGGCAATTTCAAGGTGACCTATCCGCAGGATGTTGTGTTGGCGGAATTGTTGTTGAAACGAGAATTACAGGATAGCCATGCAGCTTCACTGCCGCTCTGCTAAAGTCACCCCCATCCTGTTCGGGAGGGCATCATGAAAATTCACGAGTATCAAGGCAAAGCGATTCTGCGCGAGTTCGGCGTGCCAACGCCGCGGGGGGCGGCCTGTTTCAGCGTCGATGAGGCGGTCGCTGCCGCCGCGCAG
>PCWU01000092.1:0-3588 GCA_002787455.1 Gallionellaceae bacterium CG11_big_fil_rev_8_21_14_0_20_60_62
GATGCCGGTCAACTATCTGCTGATCGAAACCCTGTGCAAATTCCAGCGCTACCTCGGCGACAATTTCAAGGTGGCCGTGCCGTGCAAGGAAAATTGCGAGATGACTTTGCAACAGGTCGCCGACTTGCTCGCCGACCGTCTGGCCAATCTGTACCGGCGCGATGCGTCGGGTCGCATTCCCGCCTTCGCCCCCGACAGCCCGCACCAGCATGATCCGCACTGGCGGGAGTTATTGCTGTTCAATGAGTATTACCACGGCGACAGCGGACAGGGGCTGGGTGCCGCGCACCAGACCGGCTGGACCGGGCTGATCGCCAATCTCTTGGTGCGGCAGCGACAGGGAGGGCAAACATGATGCCAAAACTATGCAACAGCGTAATTCTTGTCACTGCCTTAATGCTGGCGACGGCGGCCCAGGCACTCGAACTGAACGGGTTCGAGGTCGGCAATGCGCAGATTCCGCCCGCCGCCATCGAGCGCGGCGGGCCGCCGCGCGACGGCATTCCGGCGCTGGATGCGCCGCGCTTTGAATCGGTGCAACAGGCGCGCTGGCTCAAACCGGAAGATCGCGTCCTGGGTATTCAGCGCAACGGCGTGGCGCGCGCCTATCCGGTGGCGATCCTGAACTGGCACGAAATCGTCAACGATGTCATCGGCGGTGAAGCGGTCGTGATCACCTACTGTCCGCTGTGCGGCACCGGAGTCGCGTTTGCGGCGCGGATCAACTGGCTCGATACGCATTTCGGTGTGTCCGGCCTGCTATATAACAGCGACGTGCTGTTGTATGACCGCGAAACCAAATCGCTGTGGTCGCAAATCCTGGGCCGCGCGGTGAGCGGCAAAATGGCCGGCCAAACACTGCCCAGGATCCCGCTGATGCACACCACCTGGCAGGACTGGCGCACGCGTTTCCCGCACAGCGAAGTGCTGTCCACCCGCACCGGATATGATCGCGATTACACGCGCAATCCCTATCAGGGCTACGCAAACAGCCGCAGCGTCTGGTTCTCCGTGGCGCAACAGGATGAGCGCCTGCACCCCAAGGCGTGGGTGGTCGGGGTTGAAATGAACGGCTTCTTCAGGGCGTATCCGTTCGATGAACTGGCGCTGACCGACGGGACGGTGCGCGACACGCTGGGCGGCGCAACCTTCACCGTGCATTACGATGCCGCCCATCGCAACGCTTGGGTGGAAGACGCAAGAGGTGAGACAATAGCGACCATCGCTGCATACTGGTTTGCCTGGCAGGCCTTCCATCCCGATACTGAAATTTTCAGCACTACTGCCCACAAGGAATCGCATCATGACAAAAATTGAACCCTGCACCCTGGTCTTCTTCGGGGCAGGCGGCAACCTGAGCCGCAAGAAACTGATCCCCGCGCTATTCCATCTGGAGATGCTGCAACGCCTGCCGCCGCATCTGGTGATTCTGGGTTGCGACATTGTCGAATACGAGCGCGATGCCTGGCTGAACGCGGTTGGCGAGATTCTGCGCGAGAAGCACGGCAAGGACATCGACGAGGCTGCGTTAAAGCGTTTTTGCGCGCGCCTGCATTATTTCGCCGTGCCGCCCGGCGACGACGCGGCCTACACGCGGCTGCAAGCCCTGCTCGACGATGATCCTTCGTTCCCGCCCAACTTGGTGTTCTACATGGCGGTGCGCCCGGTCGATTATCCGGGCATCGTGGATAAGCTGGGCAACGTCGGCTTGCTGAAAGAAAACAACGGCTGGCGCCGCGTGGTGATCGAGAAACCGTTCGGCTACGATTTGCTTTCTGCGCAGACGCTGCAGGCCAGTCTGTACCGCCATCTCAACGAGCCGCAGATCTATCGCATCGACCACTATCTGGGCAAAGGCACGGTGCAGAACATCATGGTGTTCCGCTTCGCCAACCTGCTGCTCGAACCGCTGTGGAAAAACCACTACATCGACCACGTGCAGATCACCCATTCGGAAACATTGGGCGTGGAAAATCGCGCCGATTACTACGAGGGTGCGGGCGCGCTGCGCGACATGGTGCAGAGCCACCTGCTGCAACTGATGGCGCTGGTGGCGATGGAGCCGCCGGTGAGCATGGCGGCCGAGCATTTGCGCGACGAAAAAGTGAAAGTGCTGAAAGCCATCCGTCCCATCACCCAGAACGCGGTACACGCCCACGCCTTTCGCGGCCAGTACGCCAGCGGCGTGATCGACGGCCAGACCGTGCCCGGCTATCTGGAGGAGAAAAATGTCGCGCCGGGCAGCACCACCGAAACCTACGCCGCAATGAAACTATTCGTCGATAACTGGCGCTGGGCCGGCGTGCCGTTTTACCTGCGCACCGGCAAGCGCATGGCGGAAGGCAGCTCCGCCATCTGCATCCGTTTCAAGGCGCCGCCGCAGGACTTGCTGCGCAAAACCCGCAAAGGGGCGCCGCAACCGAACTGGATCATGCTCGGCATCCAGCCGGACGATTGCCTCAAGATGGAATTGCAGGTGAAAGTGCCGGGGCTGGATGTGCAGACCCGCACCATCAGTCTGGACGCAACCTATCGCAAGGACGGCGAGGAAGACTACGACGCCTACGAGGGGCTGATCCTCGATGTCATCCTCGGTGACCACTCGCTGTTCCTGCGCATCGACGAAGTGGAAGCGGCGTGGCGCGTGGTCGATCCGGTGCTCAAGGTGTGGGCGATGGAGCGCGACTTCATCAACACCTATCCGGCCGGCAGTTGGGGGCCGCGCGGCACCTATCGCCTGTTCGACCGCGAAGACCAGTTCTGGCGCCATTCCCTGAGTCCGGATGGCGGCAAGCTGGAAGCGTATTGAGATGGCGGCTTTTCTGACGGGCGACATCGGCGGCACCAAGACCCGGCTGGCGCTGGCCGAGGTGAGCGGGAACAGTGTGCGTATTCGGCGCGAGCAGAGTTTTGCCAGCCGGCGCTATCCCGCGCTGGAAGACCTGCTGCAGGAATTCCTGCACGATCAAACCGCTATCACCGCCGCCGCATTCGGCATCGCCGGGCCGGTGCGGGGCGAGGTGGCGCAGACCACCAATCTGCCCTGGCGCATCGACGCCGCCGTTTTGCGCCGGCAGTTCAAATTCAGCCGCTGCTATCTGCTCAACGATCTCGAAGCGACGGCTTGGGGCCTGCCCGCGCTGGGGGCGGACGATCTGCTGACGCTACAGGCGGGCGCGCCGGATGCCGGGGGCAATCAGGCGGTCATCGCGGCGGGCACGGGCCTGGGCGAGGCGGGACTGTATTGGGACGGTGCGGCGCATCACCCGTTTGCCACCGAGGGCGGCCACGCCACCTTCAGTCCGCGTGATGTGCGCGAACTTGCTCTGCTGCACTACATGCAACAGCAACATGAGCACGTGAGCTGGGAGCGCGTGCTGTCCGGCATGGGGCTGCGCGACCTGTACGATTTCATGCTGGTTCATCTCGGGGCAGGCACACCGCAATGGCTGGCGGAGGAGATCGCGGCGGGCGACAAGGCGGCTGCGGTTTCCGCCGCTGCGCTGGCGGGCAAGGACGAAGTGTGCGTCGAAACGCTGCGCCTGTTCGCCGATCTGTACGGCGCGGAAGCGGGCAATCTGGCGCTCA
>PCWU01000092.1:3604-3959 GCA_002787455.1 Gallionellaceae bacterium CG11_big_fil_rev_8_21_14_0_20_60_62
TGCGCGCTTTCCTCGACAAGGGACGGATGCAAGCGCTGCTGGCGGCAATGCCGGTCAAGGTCATCCTGAACGACCGCGCCGCGCTGTACGGCCCCGCGCTGTTTGCGGCGCGGAAGGAAGCATGATGATCCTGCCCCGTGCCGCGCAACTCACCGTGCACCGCGATACGGCGGAACTCGCCGCAGCGGTCGCCCGCCGCATCGCCGCCCTGATCGAACAAGCCATCGCCGCGCGCGGCGTGTGCCGCATCGCGCTGGCCGGCGGCAGCACCCCGCACAGTTGTTATGAACAATTGAGCAGCCTGCCGGTCGATTGGTCGCGCGTGCAGATTTATTTTGGCGATGAGCGCTGTCTG
>PCWU01000065.1:0-3595 GCA_002787455.1 Gallionellaceae bacterium CG11_big_fil_rev_8_21_14_0_20_60_62
CGCCATGCGGTACGAGCAACCTTCCGGCGGCAGGTAGAAATCGGCGATCTCGGGGAATTGTTTTTGCAGCAGCGGCACGAACACTTCATTCAGCGCCACGCCGAGCATCGCCGGTTCGTCGGGCGGCTTGCCGGTGTAGGTGGAGTGGTAGATCGGATCGCGGCGCGTGGTGATGCGCTCGATCGTGAACACCGGAAACTTGTCCTGCTCGTTGTAGTAGCCGGTGTGGTCGCCGTACGGCCCCTCCAGCGCGGTCTCGCCGGGATGGATCACGCCTTCCAGCACGATCTCGGCGGAGGCGGGCACTTGCAGATCGCTGCCGATGCACTTCACCAGTTCGGTCTTGCTGCCGCGCAACAAACCGGCGAACTGGTATTCGGATAATGAATCTGGCACGGGCGTGACCGCGCCGAGTATCGTCGCCGGATCGGCGCCGATCACCACGGCGATTGGAAACGGCTGGCCGGGATTTTTTTCGCAGTGCTCGCGGAAATCCAGCGCGCCGCCGCGATGCGCCAGCCAGCGCATGATGACCTTGTTCGGCGCGATCACTTGCTGGCGGTAGATGCCAAGATTTTGCCGCGTCTTGTTCGGACCGCGCGTGACCACCAGTCCCCAAGTGATGAGCGGCGCCACATCGCCCGGCCAGCAGTGCTGAATGGGCAATTTGGCAAGATCGACATCGCTGCCCTCCCATACGATCTCCTGGCACGGCGCGGACGACAGCACTTTGGGCGACATCGTCAATACTTGTTTGAGTATCGGCCATTTCTCCCACGCGTCTTTCAGTCCTTTGGGCGGCTCGGGTTCCTTCAGAAAGGCGAGCAACTTGCCCACTTCGCGCAGCGCACTGACATTCTCTTCGCCCATACCCAGCGCCACGCGGCGCGGTGTGCCAAACAGATTGGCCAGCACCGGCATACTGTGTCCGGCCACATTCTCGAACAGGATCGCCGGACCTTGCGCGCGCAATACGCGGTCGCAGATCTCGGTCATTTCGAGATGGGTGGAGACCGGCGCGCTAACGCGCTTGAGTTCGCCCATCGTTTCCAGTTGTGCAATGAAGTCGCGCAGGTCTTTATATTTCATTGGATATACCCCGACAGTCAAAAACCATTCTTGTCCGCAGATTACACAGATTAGTCCAGATTTAATCTGCGTGAATCTGTGTAATCTGCGGACAAAAAAGTTTTAATAAAACTTCGCCTCGCCCTCTGGCCGCGTCTTGAACCGACGGTGCAGCCAGAAATATTGCTCCGGCATTTCCCGCACACGCTGCTCGATAAATTCGTTCATGCGCCGCGCGTCGGCGACGTCGTCGCCGCTGGGGTAATTCTCCCATGCCGGGTAGAAAGTGAGCACATAGCCTTGTCCGCCGGGCAGCACGCGGGTGATGGCCGGCACAACTTTGGCGCCGGTCATTTTGGCGATGCGCGAAACCGAGGTCATGGTCGCGGCGGGCACGCCAAAAAAGGGAACGAACGCGCCGTCCCTGATACCCTGATCCTGATCGGGCAAGTAAAAGAACGGCACCCCCGTTTGCAATAACTTGAGAATGGGACGCAGTCCCTGCTGGCGCGAAAAAAGGTGCTGGGTGCGAAAACGCCCGCGTTTCTGCAACAGGAATCGGGTCAGATAGCGGCTTCTCTGGTTGGCATACATCGACGACGCATCAACTTGCTGCGCGATCCACTGGCCGCCGACATCCATGCCGACAAAATGCGGCACCAGCAAAATCATCGGTTGCCCTTTGAGCGATTCAAAGTGCTCGCGCCCCCCGACGCGGATCAGCGCATTGATGCGCGCCGTGCCCGACCACCACAAAAGACAGCGCTCGACCAGGGCGCGCATGAATAACTTGAAATGCGCGCGCAGCAGCCTGGCACGTTCGGCATCGCTCATTTCGGGAAAACACAGCTTGAGATTGATCTCGCCGATCCGCCGCCGCGTGCGCACGCACGAACACAGCAACAGGCCGAGTCCGTTGCCGATGGCGACGATCAACCGGAACGGCAGAAAATGGATCAGCCACAGAATAAAGACACCAATGCGCGCCTGCATCAAACGCCTCCTGCCGCGTTGGGGGGCGGCGCGCCGCGCGGCACTTTGTAGCGGTTGTAGCTCCACAAATACTGCGCGGGGAAGCGCGCGATGGCGCGTTCGAGTGCGGCATTTATCTGCTGCGGAATCGGGCGATCCAAATCAAAAGTTAGCGGCGAGAAATGCAGGGCGTAACCCGCGCCGCGCGGCAGGCGCTCGCCGACACACATGAATACAGTTGGGCGGCTGATTACAACCAGGCGACCGATCAGCGTCATGGTGTAAGCGGGTCGGCCAAAAAACGGCGCCCATTCCCCTTCGCCGTTGCCCGGGGCCTGATCCGGCAACACACCGATCGCGCCGCCCTGTTTCAATGCTTTGAACATCTGGCGCACGCCGCTTAGATCGGCACCGACCAGCTTGATCTGCCCGCGCGCGCGCCCGATATGCATCAGGCGATCCAGCGCGGGCCAGCGGGGGGCGCGATACATGATGGTCATCGGCATGCGGGTGCCGATATATAAACTGACCACCTCGAAACAACCCAGATGCGGCGTCAGCATGATGATGCCGCGCCCGGCAGCGCGGGCGGCTTCGACTTCGTCCCAGCCGTCGCAAGTCCGGATGGCGGCAATCACCTGCGGCAGCGGACGCCGCCAAACCCACGGCAACTCCAGCACCCCCTTGCCCGCTGCGCGGGTATTGTCGCGCAACAGTTTGCGATACGCCGTTTTGGAGTCGGCAAGGCCGGATGAACGCAGGTTCTCGCGCAGCCGCGCGGCGTAACGGGGAGAAAGAACAAACGTCAGCCGGCCGAGCATCGCGCCCGCAAAGTGCAACAGCGGCAACGGCAGGCGGGCCAGCAGATCGAACAAAAAAACCATGCAATGAGCCTGTAGGTTGGTGGCGACGGGAATTTGTTATACTGCGCGCCCATTTAACCACTGAAGCAGCAATCGGAGAGCCATGAGCGAATATTTCTTCACATCCGAGTCCGTGTCCGAGGGCCATCCGGACAAGGTATCAGACCAGATTTCCGATGCTATCGTGGACGCCATTCTAGCGCAGGACAAGCATTCCCGTATCGCCGCCGAGACATTGTGCAACACCGGGCTGGTGGTGCTGGCGGGCGAGATCACCACCGCCGCCAACGTCGATTACATCCAGGTCGCGCGCGAGACGCTCAAGCGCATCGGCTACGACAACACCGAGTTCGGCATCGATTACAAGGGCTGCGCCGTGCTGGTCGCCTACGACAAGCAAAGCCCGGACATCGCCCAGGGCGTGAACAAGGCCTACGACGACGGCCTCGACCAGGGCGCGGGCGACCAGGGCCTGATGTTCGGCTATGCCTGCCGTGAGACCGACGTGCTGATGCCGCTGCCGATCCACCTGTCGCACCGCATCGTCGAGCGCCAGGCGCAGTTGCGCCACGATGGCCGCCTCAGCTGGCTGCGCCCGGATGCTAAATCGCAAGTCACCGTGAAATATGTGGACGGCGTGCCTGACCGCATCGACACCGTGGTGCTCTCCACCCAGCACGCGCCGGAGATGA
>PCWU01000065.1:3614-3771 GCA_002787455.1 Gallionellaceae bacterium CG11_big_fil_rev_8_21_14_0_20_60_62
CTGATCAAGGGTGAGATCAAATACCTGGTCAACCCGACCGGACGCTTTGTGGTCGGCGGCCCGCAGGGCGACTGCGGGCTGACCGGGCGCAAGATCATCGTGGACACCTACGGCGGCGCAGCCCCGCACGGCGGCGGTGCGTTCTCCGGCAAGGATC
>PCWU01000018.1:0-3558 GCA_002787455.1 Gallionellaceae bacterium CG11_big_fil_rev_8_21_14_0_20_60_62
AGGGGCCTCTAGAAATTCACTTTTGCGGGATGAAGCGCAAGGCGCACGGCGCGCAGGAGCCCGAATGGTCATGTGCGTACATGGGAATTCCGAGCGCCGCGCAACGGAGCGATTCGCCCGCAAAACGAATTTATAGAGGTTCCCTTCAGCCTTTCTGCATGAACCGTTCCAGATGTTCGAGGAACACGCGCGTCTTGTACGGCGGATAGCGGCGCATCGGCATCACCGCCCACGCCGGGGCGCTGGGCAGAATCCATTTCGGCAATACCGGTACTAGCCGTTTCTGCCGCACATCTTCGACGGTAAAACTGACCGGCAAAGCGCCGATGCCGGCACCGTCGAGCAATAGTTGCTGGATCATGTCTGGTGAGTTGAGCGCCAAGCGACCCGGCGGCACCGCTTCCCGCACCTCTTTGCCGCGCGTCAGCCGCCACGGCACCGCGCTGCCGTTGGCGGCGAGCAGGCGCACGGCGACATGCCTGGCCAGGTCGTCCGGATGGCGCGGCGCCGGGTGCAGGGCGAGATAGATCGGGCTGGCGTAGAGGCCGAAGCGCTGATCGTCGATCTTGCGCGCAACCAGGGTGGTGTCGTCATCCAGCGCGCCCATGCGAATCGCCAGATCGAAACGCTCGCCAAGCAGATCGACGCGACGCGCGCCCAGGTCGAGGTCGAGCTGGATCTCAGGGTAGGTCTCGATGAAGGTGGCGATGGCGCGCGAGCAGTTTTGTTTGGCGTAATCGCCCGGCATCGAAACGCGCAAATGGCCGCGCGGCGCCAGTTCGCGGCTATGCACGAAGTCATGCAGGTTGCCGACCTCCTCGGTGACGCGACGGCAGTGGTCGAGGAATTCCTGGCCGTATTCGGTCAGTGCCAAGCGGCGCGTGGTGCGCAGCAGCAGGCGCTGGCTGAGCGCGGCTTCCAGATTGGTGAGGCGGCGCGAGACGGTTGCCTTGGGCATGTTCAGCCGTTCGGCTGCGCGCGCCAGACCTCCCTGTTCGACAATGGTGGCGAACAGGATCAGGTCATCGGCGGAAAAGTTTATTTGTTCCATTTATGGAACAGTCTATCTCGATTTCGTGGCTTTACCTATCGTTTTGAGCCTACTAATATGCGACTCAATTACTCGGAGATTTAGGACATCACCATGAACAAAGGTTATCCATTGGATGTAGGTCGGGCTTCAGCCCGACATGTCGGGTTAAAACCCGACCTACAACTCGGGAATAGGACATCGCCATGAACGCCACCAAACAAATCGCAGTGCAAAACACACGCAAGGTAGAGCGCCTGATCCAGGGTGTTGCCACATCGGACGGCGCGGGCGTGAGTCTGACGCGCGTGCTGACCGGCAAATTGCAACACCGCCTCGATCCGTTCCTGATGCTGGATGCGTTCGGCAGCGACGATCCGGATGATTACATCGCCGGATTTCCCGACCATCCTCATCGCGGCTTCGAGACCATCACGTATATGCTGGCCGGCCGCATGCGCCACCGCGACAGCGCGGGCCACGAGGGGTTGCTCGGCGACGGCGGCGTGCAATGGATGACCGCCGGGCGCGGCGTGATCCATTCCGAGATACCGGAACAAAAAGACGGGGTGATGGAAGGTTTCCAGCTCTGGCTTAACCTGCCCGCGCAGAACAAGATGGCCGAACCCTGGTATCGGGATTTTGCCAGTGCCGACATTCCAGAATATGCAACCGTGGAAGGCGTGACCGTGCGCGTCATTGCCGGGGAAAGCAACGGTGTGGCGGGCGCAGTCAGCCGCACAGTGACCGAGCCGCTCTATCTCGACATCCATCTGCCCGCGGGTACGTCGTTCTCGACGGCCATTCCGGCAACGCACAATGCGTTCATCTACACTTACCGCGGTGCGGCGCACGTGGCTGGCATGCAAGTGGATCTGCAGCGCATGGGTATCCTGAGCAACACGGCGGGTGCGGACGGGGTCACTGTGTCCGCGACCGAACCGACGCAACTGATCCTCGTCGCGGGCAAGCCGCTCAACGAACCCATTGTGCAGTACGGCCCGTTTGTGATGAACACGCAGGAAGAGATTCATCAGGCGCTGGAGGATTTCCGCAGCGGAAGCTTTGCCAGCGAAAGGAGTGCGGCATGAGCGAACCGGTCAATCGCTACAACGGCGTAGCCATGAGCCTGCACTGGCTGGCTGCGCTACTGATTTTTGCCACCTTTCCGCTCGGTGTGTATATGCACGATCTGCCGCTGTCGCCCGCCAAGCTGCAGTATTACAGTTATCACAAATGGATCGGCGTCACGATCTTCATGCTGGTCGTTGTGCGTGTCGTGTGGCGGTTCACCCACACACCGCCGCCGCTGCCGGCATCGACGCCGCGCTGGGAAGTGGTGGTGAGCCACCTCACACATCTGGCGCTGTACGGTTTGCTGCTCGCCATTCCGCTCTCGGGCTGGCTGATGAGTTCGGCCAAGGGATTTCAGACCGTTTGGTTCGGGGTGTTGCCGCTGCCCGATCTGGTCGGCAAAGACAAGGCATTGGGCGAACTGCTCACCACCGTGCATCAGGGACTGAACCTAACCCTGTTTCTGCTCGTGGGCATGCATATCGCCGCCGTCATCAAACATAAATTCATCGACCACGACCGGATTCTGGAGCGCATGCTGCCGAAAGGAATGAGAAAATGAAATCACGCTTTAACTTGAGTCTCGCGCAGCGAGGACATACCGTACCCCTCGCCCTCCGGGAGAGGGGGAGCGGGGGTGAGGGAAGCGCACAGGGCACAGACGATTCATCTTTTCGGGTGGTCTGCGCCATGTGCGTGAGCATCGCTTTGTTGTGCGCCGCGCTGATGAGCAGCATAGTTTCCGCGGCTGAATTTAGCCGGGTGCAGGCGAACGAAAGCACGGTGACGTTTGCCTACCGGCAGATGGGCGTGAACATGGACGGCAAGTTTGGCAACTTCACCGCGCAGGCCGCTTTCGATCCCGCCCGATTGGGCAAGGCGCAAGCGCGCATCGAGATCAATCTCGCCAGCATCGACACCGGTGTCGCCGAGGCGGATGACGAAGTAAAAGGCAATCTGTGGTTCAACACCCGGGCCTTTCCGACGGCCAGCTTTGTTTCAATCGGAGTTAAGCCATTGGGTGGCAACCGCTACGAAGCGGCGGGCAAGCTCACCATCAAGGGCAAGACGCTGGATGTCGTCACTCCTTTCAGCTTTGAGGCCAACGGCGCTCGCGGGATATTTGATGGCCAATTCACCATCCGGCGTCTCGATTACAACATCGGCGAAGGCATCTGGGACGATGTTAGCGCGGTCGCCGACGAAATCCGGATCAAATTTCACCTTGTCGTTACCGCAGCACCCGGCAATAAGTAATCCCAACCCAACCAACCACAGGAGAACACCATGAAAAAACTTTTCGCTTTCACCCTTGCTGCATCGCTTTCGTCCCTCGCAGTCGCCGCGCCTGAAACATATGTGATCGAGCCAACCCATACCCTGCCGCGCTTCGAGTACAGCCATTTTGGTTATTCCACCCAACTTTCCAAGTTCGACAAAACCTCCGGTACGAT
>PCWU01000018.1:3598-3952 GCA_002787455.1 Gallionellaceae bacterium CG11_big_fil_rev_8_21_14_0_20_60_62
TCAGGGCGAGGATTTTTTTAATACGGCAAAATATCCGAGCATCACGTTCAAATCGAATCAATTGAAATTTGACGGCGATAAGCTGGTGGCGGTAACCGGAAATCTTACGATCAAGGGGGTGATGAAGCCGGTAACCTTGACCCTGACTTCGTTCCACTGCATGCCGCATCCGATGGTCAAGAAAGATGCCTGTGGCGCAAACGCCACCGTGACGGTCAAGCGTTCCGACTACAACATGGGCAAACACGCGCCCTACGTTAGCGATGAAGTGAAACTGACCATTCCGGTCGAAGCGATCAAGCAATAACCGCAGATTGTCCATTAGACGGTTTGTATTGTGTGGGAGCCCGATTT
>PCWU01000018.1:3971-4519 GCA_002787455.1 Gallionellaceae bacterium CG11_big_fil_rev_8_21_14_0_20_60_62
CCAACGAGGAAAATAAAATGACTGCCACCCTGTTCACACCGACCACCCTCGGCAAACTGCAACTCAAGAACCGCGTGGTGATGGCGCCGATGACGCGTTGCCGCGCAACCGGCAATGTGCCGAACGAGCTGATGGCGAAGTATTACGCGCTGCGCGCGGACGCCGGACTGCTAATCGCCGAAGGCACCTCGCCGTCGCCGAACGGCCTCGGCTACGCGCGCATTCCCGGATTATTTTCGGCCGATCAGGTCGCAGGCTGGCGCAAGGTGACGGACGCGGTGCACGCCGCGGGCGGCAAAATCTTCGTGCAACTGATGCATACCGGGCGCGTCAGCCATCCGGCCAACATGGCGGCGGAAGCCCGCATCCTCGCGCCATCCGCGCTGGCCGCGCCGGGCGAGATGTGGACCGACAGCAACGGCATGCAGCCGTACCCCGTGCCGACCGCGATGAGTGACGATGACATCGCGACAACCATCGGCGAGTATGCAACGGCCTGCAAAAATGCCATTGACGCCGGCTTCGACGGCGTCGAATTGCACGCGGCG
>PCWU01000018.1:4534-5063 GCA_002787455.1 Gallionellaceae bacterium CG11_big_fil_rev_8_21_14_0_20_60_62
CGCACCGATAAATGGGGCGGCAGTGTCGAGAACCGCATTCGCTTTGCGGTCGAAGTCGCCAAGGTTGCGGCGGCCCGGATCGGCGCGGAGCGCATCGGCATGCGCGTGTCGCCTTACGGCGTGTTCAACGGTGCCGTGGCCGATGAAAAGATGGATGCGCTGTATCTGCGTC
This sequence comes from Gallionellaceae bacterium CG11_big_fil_rev_8_21_14_0_20_60_62, assembly GCA_002787455.1. Taxonomy (GTDB): domain Bacteria; phylum Pseudomonadota; class Gammaproteobacteria; order Burkholderiales; family Gallionellaceae; genus Sideroxyarcus. Next base: position 4,707 of record PCWU01000018.1, read on the forward strand.
TGGTCGGGGAATTGAACGCGGTAGGTCTGGCATATATTCACGTGGTCGATCACAGCTCGATGGGCGCGCCGGAAGTCAGCCCGGAACTGAAGGCGAAGATCCGAGCCAACTTCAAGGGCAAATACATCCTGTCCGGCGGCTACGATGCGGCACGCGCGAACGCCGATCTGGATGCGCAGAAGGGCGATCTGGTCGCGTTTGGCCGTCCCTTCATCTCCAACCCGGACCTGGTGGCGAAACTGCAAAGCGGCGCGGCGCTGACACCGCCCGACATGAGCACCTTCTACACGCCGGGCGAAAAAGGCTATACCGACAACTGATCCCCAAGCAGTCATCGGGCCGCACCTGCCGGAAGCA
>PCWU01000096.1:0-3566 GCA_002787455.1 Gallionellaceae bacterium CG11_big_fil_rev_8_21_14_0_20_60_62
TCCTTGCTGCTGGCCAGCGCTGCGGCACAGGCCGCCGATGCGGACAAGACTGCCGCACTAGTGAATGGCGTGGCCATTCCGCAATCCCGCATCGACCTGCGCCTCAAAGCGGCGGAACAACAAGGGCAGCCTGATGGCCCCGAACTGCGCAAGGCACTACGCCAAGACCTGATTAACCTGGAGATCATTTCCCAGGAAGCCGGCAAACTCGGACTGGAGAAACAGGCGGAGACCGCGCAACAACTGGAACTGGCGCGACAATCGGTGCTGGCCGGCGCGTTTGTGCAGGACTACCTCAAGAACCACCCGGTCGATGACGCGTTGCTGCAGCAGGATTATGAAACCATGAAAGCGCGCATCGGTGACAAGGAATACAAGGTGTCGCACATTCTGGTGCCAACCGAAGAAGAAGCCAAAGCGGTGGCAAAACGGGTGAATAAAGAGAGTTTCACCAAACTAGCCAAGCAAAAATCGCAAGATCCCGGCTCCAAGGACAAAGGCGGCGATCTGGGCTGGACCGTGCCTTCCAACTTCGTGCAACCGTTCGGCGAGGCTATCGGCAAACTGGCTAAAGGCCAGATCAGTGCGCCGGTGCAAACCCAATACGGCTGGCACGTGATCAAACTGGAAGACACCCGCGAACTGAAAGTCCCGGCGTTTGATGACGTCAAACCAAATCTGGAAAAACGCCGCCAGCAGGAAGTTATCCAGAAGGCCATCTCAGAACTCCGCAGCAAGGCCAAAGTCGAATGATCCAAAATTGTCCATTGGAAAACTCGCCCCCCTGCAGGAACCAGCTTGGCGGAGATGATTCGCGTCTGAAGCGGATCCTGCAAGAATTTATGCGCTAATGGATTACTTTGGATGATCGCTGTGGCGCGCGTTATACCAGGCACAACCCTGTTTTTTGCTGCCCTTCTGCTGGCATCTCCGCCCTCGCCCGCCCAAGCCTCATCCTGCGACCCGGGAGAGGTGGAAGCGGTGGATGCCAAAATCGCCCACTACCGGGAATCGGTTTGCGCCCAAAAAGTCCTGCAATCCACCGCAGAGCTGTTCGAGTCCGGCTTGCGGGCCGAAGCGCGCGGCGACAGCCGCACCTTGTGCAATGCCGCGCATTCCGCGTTAATGAAACTGGATTTTTACCGGTCCCGGGAGTGGCGCACCGAGCACCGCAACATCGCCGAAAAGATCGATGCCAGCTTCAATGAAAAACTGGCCCGCTTCGAAACCACAACCTGCCCGAAAAAGCTAGCGCTTTACCGCCATCTTGCCACCCAAGGAAATTCCTGGGGGATGTTTCGACTGGCGCAAAGTTACCTGAATGGCACTGGTGTGCCACAGGACGACGGTGAAGCGCTGGCCTGGCTCCAACAAGCTGCCGGGCAAGGCTATATTCCGGCCGCCGTTGCACTGGGCATGATGCATAGCGACGGCCGTGCCTTTGCGCCGGATTACCCGGTGGCGGCAAAATGGTTCGGGCAGGCTGCGGTCGAGGGTGACGCGGAGGCGCAATATCAGCTTGGCATGTTGCAACGCCACGGATTGGGACTCGGCAAAAATCCGCAACAGGCGGCCGCATGGCTGCGCAAAGCGGCAACTCAGGGCCACACCGCAGCAAAAATAGCCCTGTCCGACTTGTATCGCTTGGGCGAAGTCAAAAAACCCTTTTTCGGCCTGTAAGCTGGTATGTGTGTCCTGGCAGCCCGCTTTAAGGCTTGAACTTTCCTTGCTGTTGGCACTCAAACGTCACGAGTGCTAAAATTAGGTATAAGGAGGCATACCCCATGACAACCACTATAAATTTACCGATGCCATCGGCTGTCGGCAGTCTGGACAGCTATATCCAGAGCGTTAATCGTTTTCCGATCTTGACGCAGGAGCGGGAGGTCGCGTTGGCGACACGCTTCCGGCAGGACAGCGATCTTGAAGCCGCACGCCAACTGGTACTATCCCATCTGCGCGTGGTGGTGAGTGTGGCACGCGGTTTCGCCGGCTACGGTTTGCCGCAAGCCGACCTGATCCAGGAGGGCAATATCGGGCTGATGAAGGCGGTGAAGCGCTTCGACCCCGAGCGCGGCGTGCGGCTGGTTTCGTTTGCGCTGCACTGGATCCGCGCTGAAATCCACGAGTACGTCGTGCGCAACTGGCGCATGGTGAAAATCGCCACCACCAAGGCGCAGCGCAAGCTGTTTTTTAACCTGCGCAGTCTAAAAAAAGGCCTGGAGCCGTTGCGACCGCAGCAAGTCAGCGAAATCGCGCAACAACTCAATGTAAGTGAGCACGATGTGGTGGATATGGAATCGCGTTTTGCCGGACACGAGTTGGCACTTGATCCGGCGGGTGGCAACGATGAAGACAGCTACGCGCCGCTTCAGTACCTTGCCGACCGGGAGGAATACGAGCCCTCCGCCATTCTGGAAAATTCGCAACGCGAACATCTGCAAAGCTCTGGGTTAGCCAGGGCGCTCGGCAGTCTGGATGAACGCAGCCGGCGCATCGTACAGGCGCGCTGGTTGCAGGAAGACCATGCGGCAACCCTGCATGAACTGGCGGCCGAATTCAAGGTTTCCGCCGAGCGGATTCGCCAGATCGAGCAAAAAGCCTTGGGCAAGATGCAGGAACAACTGGCTTTGCCTGCGAGATAATTTATCCCTTGGCGATGAAATAAAAAAACCGCAGTTCACACTGCGGTTTTTTATCACCTCTTCCAGCGGGCTTTATTTGACCAGCGTCAACTTTGGTTTTTTTCCCGGCGGTGGAGAGGTCGGCGGTTGATCGTCGCCATTGTCCGGCAAGTCACCCGCCACAGGCATGGTTTCGGCATCCTGAAACACCAACCCCTGCCCGTTCTCCTTGGCAAATATGCCAACCACCGCCACAACCGGCACAATGATCTGGTGCGCCACACCGCCAAACCGACCGCCGCAGGTAATGTCCTCATTGCCCAGATGCAGATTTTTGACTGCATCCACCCCAATATTAAGCACGATTCTGCCATCCTTGACGAAGGTGGCCGGAACTTGAGTGTAATCATCCACCTGTACTGCCAGATACGGGGTGTAACCGGCATCGGTGCACCATTCATGGATGGCACGGATTAAATAAGGTTTGGTGGAAACGGAGCCGGTCATCTGCTTGTTTACTTGCGCATCGCTTTTTCAGCCGGAGTCAGCGCCTCGATAAATCCCTGGCGCGAAAACAGGCGTTCGGCGTATTTCATCAACGGGGTCGCTTCCTTGTCCAGATGGATACCGTAATGTTCAAGACGCCATAACAGCGGGGCGATCGCCACATCCAGCATCGAAAACTCGTCCGCCAGCATAAATTTCTGTTTGGCGAAGATCGGCGCAATCTGGGTCAGATTGGAGCGCACCGCCGCGCGTGCCTTTTCGTTTACCTTGGCGTTATTGCTTTCCAAGCCCGCAATATGGCAGAACAATTCCTGCTCAAAGCGATACAGGAACAGCCGTGCGCGGGCGCGCATGACGGGATCGGGCGGCATCAGTTGCGGATGCGGAAAACGCTCATCGATGTATTCATTGATGATATTGGCTTCGTACAGAATG
>PCWU01000096.1:3588-4487 GCA_002787455.1 Gallionellaceae bacterium CG11_big_fil_rev_8_21_14_0_20_60_62
GTAGGGATCAGTCGTCCCCGAATAAAGCGTCATCATAAATAACCACCCAAAAACGAAATGTTGTATCTAAAACCAAACGGCGGAGCGATGAGCTCCGCCGTTTGGCACTCAAAAAAACCCTGCGCAAATTACCACAAACAGGCGTTCAATTTCAATCTGCTCAATGCAAGTCCCGCCAGATTTCCTTTTTTAAGGAATAGAGCAGCAGGAACAATACGAACAGGAAGCCGAGCACGATCCAGCCAATCTGGTGGCGCACCAGCTTGGCCGGCTCGCCCATGAAAACCAGATAATTGGTGAGGTCGGCGACCGCGCTGTCGTATTCTGCAGGCTGCATCGAACCCGGCGTCTTCAGCAACAAGTTCTTTACCTCATGGCCTTCGTGTTGCTCGACCTTAAGATACTGTTCACCTTGCAAATCGGCCAGCACGAATGGCATTCCGACATTGGGGAAGACCGTGTTATTCCAACCGCTCGGGCGACTCTCGTCCACGTAGAATTTGCGCAGGTAAGTGTATAACCAATCGGCACTGCGCGAACGGGCAATCACGCTCAAATCGGGCGGCGTGACACCGTACGCCAGCTTGGCCGAGTTACTGTCCATCGCGGCCTGCATGGTCGAACCGACTTTGACATCTTCAGGCAACTCCAGCTCCGCCTTGATCTGCTCATCGCTCATTCCGATATCGTGCAGCCGGTTATAGCGCATGTAAGCGGCAGCATGACAGGCCAGACAGCGCGAAGTGAACAACTTGACCCCACGCTGTAATGATGCCTGGTCCTGCAGATTGACCGGTACCTTGTCCAGATAAACTGCCGCACCGCTGGCGCTTGCCCATGCCGGCACTGCCATCAGCAGAACCAGCATGCATAGTTTCTTGATTGCATTCATGTCAACG
>PCWU01000085.1:0-332 GCA_002787455.1 Gallionellaceae bacterium CG11_big_fil_rev_8_21_14_0_20_60_62
ACACTTCCTGTGAATTATTTTTGGTGCGCGGCTCGGGTGTTTTCAGGTTGTGGTACTGCACATCTTCGCAATAGTGATAGAGCGCATGCCGCATCCGATCGAGCAAACTGGCCTCAAAGTTGAAGCCCTCCCTTGCCAGTGCCTTTTGCAGACCTTCCAGTGAATAGTGCACGATGCTGTAACGGATTTGCAGCCAGTTGTCCTGCGCACAGCGTTCTACGGCAAAATTGTTGAGACCAGCCAGCAGGACGTAGGCCTGCTCCGCCTGCTCGGCCGAGGCAAATTTTAGAATGCGCGCTTTGTGCAGTTCAAATGGATTCATCGCTCAATTC
>PCWU01000085.1:356-722 GCA_002787455.1 Gallionellaceae bacterium CG11_big_fil_rev_8_21_14_0_20_60_62
TCTTGATCAACGGCCTGTCGGCAGGTTCGCCCGTTCCCGTTTGCCCGTTTGTCAGATGTTTGGCCAGATCGGCTTCGCGCAAACGCAGGCTGCTGTCGAAGGCCGCCGTGGCCGGGTCTTCCACCACGATGTCCGGCACGATGCCCTTGGCCTGGATGGAGCGCCCGCTTGGCGTGTAATAGCGTGCGGTGGTGAGCTTGATTGCGGTGTTGTTGCCCAGCGGCAAAATTGTTTGCACCGACCCCTTGCCGAATGTCTGTGTGCCCATGATGACTGCGCGCTTGTGATCCTGCAACGCACCGGCGACGATCTCCGAGGCCGAGGCGGAACCGCCGTTTACCAGCACCACCATCGGCACGCGGGCAA
>PCWU01000085.1:739-4164 GCA_002787455.1 Gallionellaceae bacterium CG11_big_fil_rev_8_21_14_0_20_60_62
CCGCGCGTAATACTCGGGGCTGGCCAGCAGGCGCATCTTGGCATCGTCGGTGCGTCCTTCGGTATAGACCACCAGCGCATCTTTAGGCAGGAAGGCCGCCGAGACACCGACCGCGCCGGTCAAAAGTCCGCCCGGATCATTGCGCAGATCCAGAATCAAGCCCTGCAGCGGTTCCTTGTTCTGTTTGCGCAGATTGGCCAGGGCGGTGGCCAGATTCTCGCCGGTGTGTTCCTGGAACTGGGTGATGCGCACGAAGGCGTAGCCCGGCTCGGCCAGTTTTGATTTAACGCTTTGCACTTTGATGACGGCGCGCACGACCTTGATTTTTAGCGGCTGCGGCGCGTTTTTGCGGATCACGGTAAGGACGATGCTGCTGCCCGGTTTGCCGCGCATCAGTTTGACCGCATCGTTCAGAGTCATCCCCTTGACCAGGGTGTCATCCAGCTTGATGATCAGGTCGCCGCTCTGGATCCCGGCCTTGAAGGCCGGGGTGTCCTCGATCGGCGAGATAACTTTGACCAGCCCGTCCTCCATGCCGACCTCGATACCGAGCCCGCCGAATTCACCCTGGGTACCGACCTGCAATTCCTTGAAGCCTTCCGCATCCAGATAGGCGGAGTGCGGATCCAGCCCGCTCAACATGCCGTTGATCGCTTCCGTGATCAGTTTTTTGTCGCTCACCGGTTCGACATAGTCGCTCTTGATCCGCCCGAATACATTGGCAAACGCGCGCAACTCCTCGACCGGCAACGGCAGCACAACTTCCTTTTCCGCCATGGCGAAAAACGGCAAGATCAAAACGGCTCCCGCGATCATTCCGACGGCAATCAGCCCCAGTTCTTTAATGCGACGACTCATTTATTTTCCTTAAGGTTGCTTGATCCAGCGGCTCGGGTTGACGGGCTGCCCCTTGTAGCGCAGTTCAAAGTATAAACCTGAATCCTCGTTCCCGCCGCTGTTGCCGACGGCGGCGATCAGGTCGCCGGTGCGCAGGATTTCGCCCACCTGTTTGTACAAGGTTTGATTGTTGCCGTACAAACTCAGATAACCCTGGCCGTGATCGAGGATGAGCAGATTGCCATAGCCGCGCAACCAGTCGGCATACACCACGCGGCCGGGGGCGATGGCCAGCACCGGCTGTTTGGCGCGCGCGCGGATGAACCAGCCGTTCCAGGCCAGGGTGCTATCCGGACGGCGGCTGCCAAATTGATTGGCAATTGCGCCGCTGACCGGCAACGCCAGTTTGCCTTTGTGGCGGCGAAAATCATTGCCCGCCATCTCCGGCATGACAGCGGACAGTTCCCGCAACAGACGGGCCAGTCGCGCTTCGTTTTTTTGCAGGCGGCCGATTTCCCGCCGCTGCTGTTTCAGTTGCTGCGAGATCTTGTGCAGGGTGCGCTGACGGGCATCCTGTTCCTGTCGCAGCTGTGCCAGCTCGCGCCGCTCGGCCGCTCGCAGTTCATCCAGTTCGTGCTGTTTGGCTTCGGTTTCGCGGGCGGCTGCATTCAGTTCTGCCAGGGCTTTCTGCTGCGCGCGCAATGCGCTGCCGCGTTCGCGCGCGATGTAGCCCAGATAATGCACGTCGCGCGCGAGCTGATTCGGATCGTCGCTGCCGAGCAGCAGTTTGAGATAGTCCTCGTCGGTGCTGCTGACATATTGCCGATAGAGCAGGCTGCCGAGACGGATTTGCTGCTGGCGGGCATTTTCGCCGGCCCGGGCGGCGCGCCGTTGCAGGTGTTGCAGGGCGATTTTGCCCTCGCGCTGCTGCTGTTCGAGGCGCGCCAGGGCGCGCTGGCGATCGCTGATCGTGCGTTCCGATTCGCGCAACGCATCTGCCGCTTCCGCTTTGGATTCGGACGCCTGGTCAAATTCGCGTTGCAGCAGCGCGATACGCTGGCGCAGTCTGTCCAGATCCGTCTGGTCGGCGGCGAACGCGTTGGCGGCCAGACAGCAGGCTATCAGCAACAGCATTCGCGCCATTCTTGTTACCCGAAATGAAGCAGGGAGCTGCCGGTCATCTCGGGCGGCTGCGGCAGGCCCATCATGGCCAGCAGGGTGGGCGCCACATCCCGCAACGCCCCGGTTCCCGCTGCCGCGATAACCGCCTTGCGTCCGACATACAGAAAGGGCACCAGATTCAGCGTATGCGCGGTGTGCGCCTGATGGGTGTTGCGATCCAGCATCTGTTCGGCGTTGCCGTGATCGGCGGTAATGATGACTTCGCCGCCGATCTCCAGCATGGCTTCCACCACCCGGCCGATGCAGATGTCCAGTGTTTCCACCGCCTTCACTGCCGCCTCCATGATGCCGCTGTGCCCGACCATGTCGCCGTTGGCGTAGTTGCACAGGATGGCCTGGTACTGTTTGGCGCGGATTGCCGCCACCAGTTTGTCGGTGACTTCGAACGCGCTCATTTCCGGTTGCAGGTCGTAAGTGGCGACCTTGGGCGACTGGACAAGGATGCGGTCTTCGCCCGGATAGGGCTGTTCCTTGCCGCCGTTCATGAAGTAGGTGACGTGCGCGTATTTCTCCGTCTCGGCGATGCGCAACTGCTTCAGTCCCAAATTGGAAAGATACTCGCCGATGCCGTTGTGGATGGTATCGGTAGTGTAAGCGCAGGGCAGGTGGAAATCCTCGCCATAGCTGCTGAGAGAGGTGAAATTTGCCAGCCGGGGGAAGCGGGCGCGCGCGAAACCGTCGAACTTTTCCTCGGTCAGGGCGCGGGTGATCTCGCGGGCGCGATCGGCGCGGAAATTCATGAACACCACCGCGTCGCCGTCCTGCATCGTCGCGGGTTCGCCGATCACCGTGGCTTGCACGAACTCGTCGTTCTCGCCGCGCGCGTAGGCGGCCTCCAATCCGGCCGCTGCGTCGGCGGCGGTGAACGGCGCCACCCCTTGCGTCAGCATGTCATAGGCGACCTGCACCCGCTCCCAGCGGTTGTCGCGATCCATCACAAAATAGCGCCCGACCAGCGAGGCGATGCACCCCGCGCCGAGTTGCGTGCATTTGTCCTGCAAGGCTTGCAGCGATTGGGCGGCGCTGCGCGGCGGCGTGTCGCGCCCGTCGAGAAAGGCGTGCAGGAAGATATTTTTCAGTCCGGCACGTGCCGCCAGCTCCAGCATGGCGTGGATATGCGCCTCGTGGCTGTGCACACCGCCGGGCGAGAGCAATCCCATGATGTGCAGCGCCGCGTTGTTTTGTTGCGCGTCGCGCACCGCCTGCACCAGCGCCGGATTGCCGAAGAAGCTGCCGTCTGCGATGGCCAGATCGACCTTGGTCAGGTCCTGGTACACCACGCGTCCGGCACCGATGTTGAGATGGCCGACCTCGGAATTGCCCATTTGCCCGTGCGGCAGACCGACATCCAGTGACGAAGTCTTGATCAGGGTGTGCGGATATTCGCGCCACAGCCTGTCCCAGTT
>PCWU01000085.1:4183-6856 GCA_002787455.1 Gallionellaceae bacterium CG11_big_fil_rev_8_21_14_0_20_60_62
TTCCTCGCGATAGCCGAAGCCGTCAAGGATTAGCAACAGGACAGGGGTGATGGCGGGTGCAGTTTGGGTCATGCCGGGTTTCTCGCTAAACTGTGGGGAAGATCAACGTTTGCTGATACACAAGAGGCGCAATTTTAGCCGATTTTGCACGTCAGGGAGGCGCGTTACCTGCGTGCCGGGGAGAAAACATGGCAAAGAAGCCAATTGAAAAAGAAGCAGATATTGCGATAGCCGCGGCCTCCATGAAGGCTATCGCCCATCCTTTGCGCCTGAAAATATTGTGCGTGCTGTCCGGCGGCGCATTGAGTGTGCAGGATATTGTCGAGCAAGTGGGGACGACGCAGAGCAATATTTCGCAGCATCTGGCGATTCTTCGTGCCAAAGGCATCCTGATAGCGCACAAAGAAGCGAACCGGGTTTATTACCGCATCGGCGATGCCAGAACCCTTAAGTTGGTGGGGTTGATGCGGGATGTCTTTTGTTCGGTATAAGCGGCTTGCAATCATTTCTATATTAGAATACTCTAATACGTTGTCAATTTTCGCAGCGGGGCAAAATATGAAAAAACCGTGGATGCTGGTTATTTCGCTGGTGGCGCTGTCAAATGCCGCCATCGCGGAGCCGCTGCGCGCGATCCAGGCGCAGGAGCGCGAAGTCGCCCAGCGCTACAGCGTCGATGGCGTGGTCGAGGCGACGCGCCAATCGACCGTGTCGGCACAGATCTCCGGTCGCGTGAAGGCGCTCAATTTTGATGTGGGCGACCGCGTCAGCAAGGGGCAGATTCTCCTGCGCATCGACGAGCGCGAGGCCAACCAGGCGGCGGCCGGCAGCAACGCGCAACTGGCGCAGGCACAGGCGGCATTGGACAACGCCCGCTTGAACTATGAACGTGCGCAGCAGTTGTTTGCGCAGAAATTCATTAGCCAGGCCGCGCTGGACAAGGCCAGGGCCGATTTCGAGATGGCGGCGGCGCAAGCGCGCGCCAGCGCGGCGGGCGCCGAGCAGTCGGCGTTGGCGCAGAGCTATACCGCTGTGGTTGCGCCCTACGCCGGGTTGGTGTCGGCGCGCCATGTCGAACTGGGCGAGATGGTGACGGTGGGGATGCCGCTGATGACCGGCTTCGATCCGGCTGAGCTGCGCATCATCGCCAACGTGCCGCAATACAAATTGACGGCAATCGGCGTCAGACCGGACGTGAGCATTGAAGTGCCGGAATTGCAGCGCTGGCTGGTGCCGGCCAGTGTGACCGTGCAACCCTCGGCCGATCCGCGCACCCACAGCACCCAGGTGCGCATCAATTTAGCTGCCAACGAAAAAGGGGGGCGGTCGCGACAGGTTAATGCAGAGCAGCCGTCTGCGGGAGCGACCGCCGAACAATCCCTCCCGCCCCACACGCCTGCGCGCACCGTGCCGGGGCTGTATCCCGGGATGTTCGTGCGCGTTCACTTCGTGGTTGGCAAAGAGCGCAAACTGACCATTCCGCTGGTCGCGGTGGTGAAGCGCAGCGAAGTGGTCGCCGTGTATGTGGTGGGCGCGGATGGCACGCCGCGCTTGCGTCAGGTGCGTCTCGGTGAAGTGACCGATGACGGCGAGGTCGAGGTGCTAGCCGGATTGCGGGCGGGCGAGCGGATCGCCCTGGATCCGCTGCAAGCCGGGATGGAACTGAAAAAATGATGGGCATCTCCGGACGCATCGCGCGCATCTTCCTGCATTCGCAGATGACCCCGTTGCTGGCGCTGGTCGCCGTTCTGCTTGGCGCGTTCGCGGTGGCGGTCACGCCGCGCGAGGAAGAGCCGCAGATCAACGTGACCATGGCCAACGTGCTGATCGCCTATCCGGGGGCCTCGGCCGATGATGTGGCGCGCACGGTGTCGACCCCGGCGGAGCAGGTGCTGTCGCAGATTGCCGGGATCGATCACGTGTATTCGGTGTCGCAACCCGGCATGGCGATCCTGACCGTGCAGTTCAAGGTGGGCGAGCAACATATCCCTTCGCTGGTCAAACTGTATGACGTGATCAACTCGCACGCCGACTGGCTGCCGCCGACGCTGGGGGTGGCGCCGCCACTGATCAAGGCGCACGGCATCGACGATGTGCCGATCCTGGCGCTGACCCTGTGGCGCGCACAGGCGGCGGGCGGCGGCCTGGCGCTGACCCAGGTGGCGCACTCGATCGAGACCGAGCTGAAGCGGGTGCCCGGCACGCGCGAAGTGAATACGCTGGGGGCGAGCCGGCGCGCGGTGCGCATTCTGCTCGATCCGCAAGCCTTGAACGCCTACCAGTTATCGTTGCAGGAAGTGCGCGCCGCCTTGCAGGGCGCGAACGTGTCGCAGAGCGCGGGCTATCTGGTGCAGCGCAATCGAGAAGTGCTGGTGCAGACCAATAATTTCCTCACCAACGCGGCCGAGGTGCGGCAACTGGTGGTGGGTGTGTTCGAAGGCAAACCGGTTTTTCTGCACGATGTCGCGCAGGTGCGCGACGAAGCCGATCTGCCGGCGAACTACGTTTGGCTAGGCACCGGCCCGGCGGCGCAGGACAAGTTCATCGCGGCGCAGGGCGAATTTACCGCGGTGACGGTTGCCACCACCAAGAAACCGGGAGAGAACGCGGTGCAGGTGGCGCGCGCGCTGCTGCAACGGGTGGATGAATTGAAAGGCAGCGTGATTCCCGACG
>PCWU01000085.1:6884-8980 GCA_002787455.1 Gallionellaceae bacterium CG11_big_fil_rev_8_21_14_0_20_60_62
GCATTCATCGTCGGCGCGGCGGTAATGCTGACCCTGGCGGTGACCCTGTTCGCTTCCTGGGCGTATGGCTTCACCCTCAACCGTGTGTCGTTGTTTGCCTTGATCTTCTCCATCGGCATCCTGGTTGATGACGCGATTGTGGTGGTGGAAAACATCCACCGGCGGCGCGAGTTGGCGCGGCATCAGACGCTGTCCGAGATTATTCCGGAGGCGGTGGACGAGGTCGGCAGTCCGACCATTCTTGCCACTTTCACGGTGATCGCGGCGCTGTTGCCGATGGCTTTCGTGACCGGCCTGATGGGGCCGTACATGAGCCCGATCCCGATCAACGCCAGCATGGGCATGCTGATCTCGCTGGCGGTCGCGTTCATCATCACACCGTGGCTGGCATTGCGCTTTTCCGGCCCGCCTCACGCGGCGGAGAAAAATGAAACCGATGACAATTGGACGAAGTTTTTTCGCGCGCGTCTTTCGCCGTTCCTGAACGGGGTGCACGGCAAGCCGGCGCGGCGCAAGTTGTGGCTGGGCATTCTGGCAGCGCTGTTGCTGTCGGGTTTGCTGGCCGGAATCAAGCTGGTGGTGCTGAAGATGCTGCCCTTCGATAACAAGTCAGAATTCCAGGTGGTGGTGGACATGCCCGCCGGCACCGCGCTGGAACAGACCGCAGGAGTGATGCGCGAGATCGGCGCGTATCTTTCGACCGTGCCGGAAGTCACCGATTATCAGGCCTATGCGGGCACCGCATCACCGATCAATTTCAACGGCCTGGTGCGCCAGTATTATTTGCGCGAGGCTTCGGAGCAGGGCGACATCCAGGTCAATCTGCGGGACAAGCACCAGCGTTCGCGCAGCAGCCACGAGATCGCCGGCGCCGTGCGCGCGCCGATCGGGGCCATTGCGGGAAAGTGGGGCGCGAAGGTGAAGATCGTGGAAGTGCCGCCCGGGCCGCCTGTCCTGTCGCCCATCGTGGCGGAAATCTACGGGCCGGATTATGCCGGCGCGCGCGAGGTTGCCGGCAAGGTGCGCGAGCAGTTCGCGCAAACGGCCGATATCGTCGGCATCGATGACAGCGTGACCGAGAGCGCGCCCAAACTGATGCTGCGCGTGCTGCAAAGCAAGGCCGCCATCCTCGGCGTGGCGACGCGCGACATCGCGCAAACCATCAGCGTCGCGCTGGCGGGCGAGGATGTGACCTCGCTGCACGCGGAAGGAGCGAAGTACGCGCCGCCGTTGCGCATGGTGCTGCCGGAGGAGAAACGCGGCCGCATCGACGAAGTGCTAAAACTCAAGGTGCGCGCGCGCGACGGGGTGCTGGTGCCGTTGTCCGACCTGGTGCAAGTGGTGCAGGCGCAACGCGATCAGCCGATCTACCACAAGGATCTGCTGCCGGTGGTGTATGTGCTGGCCGACATGGCGGGCGAGCTGGACAGCCCTCTGTACGGCATGTTCGACATCCATCGCAAGACCGACGGCATGGCGCTGTCACAGGGCGGTGTGCTGCAGTCGTGGTTCATCCGGCAGCCGGCCGATCCCTATGCCGGCTACGCCCTGAAATGGGACGGCGAATGGCAGGTCACCTACGAGACTTTCCGCGACATGGGCATCGCCTACGCGGCCGGCCTGGTGCTGATCTATCTGCTGGTGGTGGCGCAGTTCAAGAGCTATGTCGTGCCGCTGGTGATTATGGCGCCGATCCCGCTCACCCTTATCGGGGTGATGCCGGGACACGCGCTGTTCGGGGCGCAATTCACCGCCACCTCGATGATCGGCATGATCGCGCTGGCCGGCATCATCGTGCGCAATTCCATTCTGCTGGTGGACTTCGTCAATCTCAAGTTGTCGCAAGGGGTGGCGTTGGCTCAGGCGGTGATTGACGCGGCAGCCGCGCGCGCCAAGCCCATCCTGCTGACCGGGCTGGCGGCGATGCTGGGCGCGCTGTTCATCCTCGACGACCCGATCTTCAACGGCCTCGCGCTGTCGCTGATCTTCGGGATTCTGATCTCCACCCTGTTGACGCTGGTGGTTATTCCGGTGTTGTATTACGCGTCCATCTACAAAAAAATTCAGTAAGCCAACCGCAGGGAGTCGCCAACCAT
>PCWU01000156.1 GCA_002787455.1 Gallionellaceae bacterium CG11_big_fil_rev_8_21_14_0_20_60_62
CAGATCCAGGAAACATCAAAACGCATCAAGCGGCTGGGCGAGAGTTCGCAGGAGATCGGCGAGATCGTGGACCTGATCTCCGACATTACCGAACAGACCAACGTGCTGGCGCTGAACGCGGCGATCCAGGCGGCATCGGCCGGTGAAGCGGGACGCGGCTTCGCGGTGGTGGCGGAAGAAGTGCAACGCCTGGCAGAACGCTCGGGCGAGGCGACCAAACAAATCGGCCTGCTGGTCAAAACCATTCAGGGCGATACCCAGGATGCGGTAAGCGCAATGGAACAGAGCACCCAGGGTGTGGTGCAGGGTGCCCAATTGGCAGATGACGCGGGCCAGTCGCTGCAACAGATCGAGCAGGCGACGCGCGAGTTGAACGACCTGGTGAACAGCATCTCGGTCTCCACCCAGGTGCAGACCGACATGGCACAGGAAGTGGCGAGCGTGATGGCCGACATCTTGCAGATTACCGAGCAAACCTCAAAAGGCACCCAGCTCACCAGTGCCTCGGTGACCCAGCTGGAGGAATTGGCCAAGGAATTGAGCGGCTCGGTTTCGGGTTTCAAACTTTAAACCGGGAAGCGCGTGTCCACTTCGTTCAATCTGCAGTTGCTGTTGCCGCTCAAGGGCGAACTCGACAGTTCGCTCGCCGCCATCATCCGCGATTGCCAGACATATTTTTCCGCCCCGGCCAGTGCGCAGGCTGCGCTGGCAGCCGCGCAAGAAGAGTTGCATCGTGCCAAAGGCGTGTTGCAGATGCTCAATCTGCGCGCGCTGGTGGTGTTCTGTGCCGGGCTGGAAACCCTGCTGGCCGAAATGGCCGCCGATTCAAAACTGGCCACCGTGGTGCATCAGGATGCGGTCCAGCACGCCCTGCTCGGCCTCACCCATTATCTGGATGCGCTGGTCGCCGGCGCGCCGAATGCCGCCCTGCGCTTGTTTCCTGAGTATCAGGAATTACACCAGGTGCGCGGACTGGAGATGGCGTTCGAGGTGGACATGTTCTTCCCGGAGCTCGGGGTGGAATTGCCGCCGGAGTGGTTAAAAGGAATGACGCCCGCCAACCCGATCACGCACATCAAGCAGGCACGCATGCATTTCCAGCAGGGGCTGCTCAAATGGCTGCGCCAGGATGAAGCGGCGGCATCCCTCAAATCCATGCGCGGCGCGCTCAGGATCATCGCCCAATGCTCGCCCGCCGCCGCCCGCCGCTTTTGGTGGGTGGCGCACGGTCTGCTGGACTGCGTTGCGCTCGACGGGGTGCCGCCGGAACTGAACATCAAAAAATCGTTCAGCCGTATTGATCAGCGTATCCGCAGCATGATTGACGGCGGTGAGTTTGACGAAGACGGCGCACTCGGCGAAATGCTCTACCTGATCGCGCACAGTCACACCGTCAGCGAGGCGGTGGAAGAGATCAAACAGCGTTTTGACCTCGATACTTTCCTGCCGGTCGCCACGCCGTTGCCGCCGGGACAAACCGCCGCCCTGCTGGACAATATGCGCGCCCACCTCGCCCAAGCCGACGAAGCGTGGGAACAATGCGTGCTGAATGACAAAGCCGCCTGCACACGGTTTGGCCAGCAGACCGAACAACTGCTGCAGCTGGCGGAGCAACTCGACCGCAATACCCTGCAATTCCTCAGCAAGCAAATTGATGCTTCGGCGGTTCAGATTGAGCAGCCGGAGCATGCGCAACCGCTGGCGATGGACATGGCGATGGCGCTGCTTTTGCTTGGCAGCGGCATCGAGCATTACCAGCATCTGGGCAGCGGCTTCCACGAGCAGGCGCGGATCGTCGCCATGCGTTTGCAGCAGGCGCTGTTGCAGCATCCCGAAGACACCGGAAAACTGTCCAGCCTGGTGGCGCTGTATTGCGAGATGGAGCAGCGCGAAGTCATGCAGCCGCTGGCTGCCGAGATGCAGAACAATCTGCAGCAGATCGAGCAGACGCTGAACGCCTTTTTCGGCAATGCGGCCAAACGTGCCGAGCTGCTTCAGGTCGGGCGCATGCTAAGCCAGGTGCAGGGCGGCCTGCATATCCTGTCGCTGGAGGTGGCGGAACAATTGCTGGCGGCCCTGCGCCAGGTCGTCGAGCGCTACCAGCAGGGCGACACACCCGGAAACGTGGAAATGCGCGCAGTGGCGACAGCGATCAGCGCTGCCGATAGCTATGTGCAAGGCCTTCTAGCAGGGCAAAAACCGGATCCGGTGGCGCTGGTCACCGCCTTGCGCGACCTCGCCCAAGCTACCAGCGGACATGCGCTCCAGGCTGCCGAAGCGGAGGAAGAAATACCAGCCTCGGTGGTCTCTGTGCGCTCCGGCGATGAGGATGCGGAACTGCTGGAGGTCTTTCTGGAGGAAGCGCAGGAAGTCATGGAGACATTGCGCGCCAATCTGGAAATCGGGCGCCTGCATCTGGACAGCCGCGATCCGTGGGTCACCATGCGCCGTTCCTTCCATACCCTGAAGGGCAGCGGCCGGATGGTCGGCTTGACGGAGCTGGGCGAAGTGGCGTGGGCGGTCGAGCGTGCAATGAACAAATGGCTGGCCACCAACCAGTCCGCGACCCCGGAATTGCTGGAAATGGTGGGCGATGCCGAGGTGCTGTTCCAGCACTGGGTGGACATGCTCAAGAGCGGCAGTACCACGGCACGCATCGACACCTCGCATCTGCTGACGGTAGCCGACTGCATTGAACACGGCAAGCCGCTGCCGCGTCCCGTGGCCCCGCATAAAGCCCTGCCACCCGAAGATCAGCCCGCGCCCGTCGCGCCGCCGGCCGTAGCCGAAGACAAATCGTCACCCACTGCCCCAGAAGAATTACAGGTCGTGATCGGCAACATCAGTCTGTCGCCGGCCCTGTTCAAGATCGCCTCGGAAGAAGCGCTGCAACACGCGCAGACCCTGCGCGAATCCCTGAATGCATTGCAAAACGCATCTACCCCCAGCATTTCCCATTCCTTCATGCGCGCCGCGCACACCTTGGCCGGGGTCAACCGAAGCATGGGATTTCTGCCTGTCGCCGACCTGGCATTCGCCCTTGAACAATGGCTGGAGCCGCGCATCGACAAAGCGGGGACGATTGCCACCCCGCAACTTGTGTTGCTGGATGATGTGATCTCGGCGCTGGAAAACCTGTGCGCCGGCGTGCGCAATCTCGAAGCGCCGACCGGGCAGCCTGAACTGATTGCGCGCATGGCTGCGGAGCAGGCGCTAAATGTTCCCGTGGTGCCGCAGGAGGAAGAGTCCGCTAAGGTCGAACCCGGACCCGCCGCTCCGCCGGAGGGATCGCCTGCCAGTCCGGCACAGGCAGCGGTCGCGCAGCAACCCCGCCAGGTGCACGATGAAGTGGATGAACAATTGTTGCCAATCTTCCTGGAAGAAGCGCATGAACTGTACCCGCAGATCGGCAACACCCTGCGCGCATGGCGCGAGGCGCCGGTTGACGCCCAGCTCGGGCGCACCCTGCAACGCTGCCTGCACACGCTCAAAGGCAGCGCGCGCATGGCCGGGGCGATGCGCTTGGGCGAGCTGACCCACCGGGTCGAGGACCGCATCAACCAGGCGATTGCGCAGAATGCACTGGATGAAACATTGTGGAACGAGATGGACAACTATCTCGACCGTATCGCCGCCGCCATTGAACAGCTGACTTCACCCGAAACCGTCGGCACCACACCTGCTGCGGATGAGGTTCACCCTGACGGTGCCGGTACCGGGGCCGCCGCCCCGGCACTGGAAGTGGGCGCGGAACGGGCCATCCAGGCCGCGCTGTTGCGGGTACGCTCCGACACCGTTGACCGCCTGGTCAACGATGCCGGCGAAGTCAGCGTGGCGCGCGCGCGCGCCGAAGCCGAGTTGCGCGAGTTCAGAAACGGCGTGCTCGAATTGACCGACAGCGTGGCCCGATTGCGCCAGGAATTGCGCGAGGTCGAGATCCAGGCGGAAAGCCAGATGCAGGCGCGGGTCGCCGCCAGCAGCGACAGCGAAAGCCAGTTCGATCCGCTCGAATTCGACCGCTTCACCCGTCTGCAGGAA
>PCWU01000042.1:0-3518 GCA_002787455.1 Gallionellaceae bacterium CG11_big_fil_rev_8_21_14_0_20_60_62
GGCCGCCGCGCGTTTCACCACTTACCTCGCGCATGTGCTGTCCGACATGCGGCGTCTTGCGCTGTAAGCAGTGAGCACCGCACCCCTCGGCATCCTCGGCGGCACGTTCGATCCGGTTCATCACGGGCATCTGCGCATCGCGCAGGAGGCGCTGGAACAGTGCGGGCTGGCGCAGGTCTGTTTCCTCCCGGCGGGCACGCCGCCGCACCGCGCCGCACCCTTCGCCCCGGCGCAGGCGCGCTGGGAGATGGTGCGTCTGGCCATCGGCGGCCATCCCGATTTCCAGGTCGATGTGCGCGAGGTGTTCCGTAGCGACCCCTGTTACACCGTGGACACGCTCACCTCGTTGCGCGCCGAGTTGGGTGCGAAGCAACCGTTGTGTCTGATCCTCGGCGGCGACGCTTTTCTGCAACTGCACACCTGGCACGACTGGCTGCGTCTGTTCGGGTTGGCGCATATCGTGGTGCTGCAGCGCGCGGGCGGGCAGCCGCTGGGCAACGCCATGGTGCAAGCGGATGCGGCACTGCAAGCCGAATATCGGGCGCGCCTCGCCCCCGGCGCGCGCGCCCTGCACGAGGCTCCCGCCGGCAGCGTCTTCGTCGCCGACATGCCCGCGCTCGATATCTCCGCCACCGATATCCGCCGCCGCTGTGCGGAAAAGAAAAACATCCGCTATCTGGTGCCGGATGCCGTTGCCCATTACATTAATACTCACTCACTCTATAAAAAACCATGCTGAACGTAAAAGAAAAGACCCAGGCCATCGTGGCCGCGCTGGAGGACATCAAGGCGCTCGACATCGAAGTCATCGACACGCGCAAATTCAACTCGCTGTTTGAAGCGATGGTGATCGCCAGCGCACAATCCACGCGCCAGACCAAGGCGCTGGCCGACCACGTGGAAGAAAAACTGAAGGAGCTCGGCGAAAATGCGCTCGGCATCGAGGGCGGCGACAGCGGCGAATGGGTGCTGGTCGATCTGGGCGATGTCATCGTCCACATCATGCAGCCGGCGGTACGCGCCTATTACAATCTCGAAGAACTGTGGGGCGTGCAGCCCAAGCTGCGCGCGGCAAAATGAAACTGCTGATCCTCGCGGTGGGCAACAAGATGCCGGCGTGGATCACTACAGGCTTCAACGAATACGCCAAGCGCATGCCGCGCGAGGCAAAAATCGAGTTGGTCGAGATCAGGCCGGAGCCGCGCAGCACGGGCAAAACCACGGCGCAGATCATGGATGCGGAAGCGCAGCGCATCGGCACCGCCCTGCCCGCTGCGGCGCGCTGCATCGCGCTGGACGAACACGGCGCCACCCCCACCACCAAACAGCTCGCGCAGCAGATGCGGGAATGGATGCAGGCCGGCAGTGATATCGCCTTCGTCATCGGCGGTGCCGACGGGCTGCACGATTCGGTCAAGCAGCGCGCGCAGCAACTCATGGCGCTGTCGGCCTTCACCCTGCCGCACGGCATGGTGCGCGTGTTGCTGGCGGAACAGTTGTACCGCGCCCAGAGCCTGTTGCACAATCACCCGTACCATCGGGAGTAGAAAAATGAACCGGATTTACCTTGCCTCGCAAAGCCCGCGCCGGCGCGAACTGCTGAAACAGATCGGCATCCGCTTCGACCTGTTGCTGTTGCGAAACGACCCGCGCCGCCAAATTGATGTGAACGAGTTGCCGCTGGTGCAGGAGTCGCCTGACGTCTATGTCGAGCGCGTCTGCCGCGAAAAGGCGCTGGCCGCGCAGGAAGCGCTGCGCCTGCGCGCCCTGCGCGCTGCGCCCATTCTGACCGCGGACACGGTGGTGACAATCAACGGGGAGATCATCGGCAAGCCGGATGACAACGCGCATGCGACCGAGATTTTGCGCAAGTTGTCCGGGGGGACGCATGAGGTCATCACTGCCGTTGCCGTCGCGCTCGCCGAGCGGACGGTATGCCGGGTCGTCACCACCCGTATCCGCTTTGCCGTGCTGGATGAAGCGCGCATCCGCCGCTATCTCGCCAGCGGCGAGGCACACGGCAAGGCGGGCGCCTACGGTATCCAGGGCCAGGCCGCCGCCTTCGTGAAACATCTGGAAGGCAGTTATAGCGGCGTGGTCGGCCTGCCGCTGTGCGAAACGGCTGAGCTGCTCAAATCATTCGGCATTGTCACCCCGTGAGCGAAGAGATCCTGATCAACGTCACCCCGCAGGAAACGCGCGTCGCCGTCATGCAGCAGGGCATCGTGCAGGAACTGCACATCGAGCGCGGCAGCCAGCGCGGTCTGGTCGGCAACGTGTATGTCGGGCGGGTGAAGCGGGTGTTGCCCGGGATGCAGTCGGCCTTCATCGACATCGGGCTGGAGCGTTCGGCCTTCCTCCATGTCGCCGACATCTGGGAAAACCGCATCGACGGCAATCCGGCCAAGCCGATCGAGAAAGTCCTGTTCGAAGGTCAAAGCGTGCTGGCGCAGGTGATCAAGGATCCGATCGGCAGCAAGGGCGCGCGCCTTTCGACCCAACTCAGCTTTGCCGGACGGTTACTGGTTTTTCTGCCCCAGGAATCGCACATCGGCGTGTCGCAGCGGATTGAGGACGAGGCGGAACGCGAGATACTGCGCGCCAACCTGATGCGCGTGTTGCCGCCGGAGCACGGCGGCGGCTACATCATCCGCACCCTGGCGGAAGGTGCCACTGACGAAGAATTGCGCGCCGACCTCGATTACCTCGACAAGATGTGGCACAACCTGCAGCAGCAATCGCAGCGCCTCGGCGCGCCCGCCCTGCTGTACAAGGAACTGGACATCGTCCGGCGCGTGCTGCGCGATTTCGCCAACGACAAGGTCTCCCGCATCCTTGTCGATTCGCGCGACACCCACCAGCGCATGCATGAATTTGCCCGCGACTACAATCCGGCGGCGCAAAGCAAGCTGTACCACTATCCCGGCGCGCGCCCGCTGTTCGACCTGTACGGCGTGGAAGAGGAGATCGAGCATGCGCTGTCCAAACGGGTGGAATTGCACTCCGGCGGCTATCTGATCATCGACCAGACCGAGGCACTGACCACCATCGACGTCAACACCGGCAGTTTTGTCGGCGGGCGCAATCTGGATGACACCATCTTCAAGACCAATCTGGAGGCCGCGCAGGTTATCGCGCGCCAGTTGCGCCTGCGCAACCTGGGCGGCATCATCATCTGCGACTTCATCGACATGGATACGCAGGAACACCGCGACGGTGTGCTGGAAGAATTCAAAAAGATGCTGGCGTTGGATCGCACCCGGGTCAACGTCAACGGTTTCTCGCCGCTCGGCCTGATCGAAATGACGCGCAAGCGCACGCGCGAGAGTCTGGCGCACGTACTGTGCGAACCCTGCCCGGTGTGCCAGGGGCGCGGCCAGTTGAAGACAGCGCAGACCGTGTGTTACCAGATCCTGCGCGAGATCGTGCGCGAGGCGCGCCAGTTCAACGCGCGCGAATACCGCATCCTCGCCTCGCAACAGGTGATCGACCTGTTCCTCGACGAGGAATCGCAGAGT
>PCWU01000042.1:3526-6486 GCA_002787455.1 Gallionellaceae bacterium CG11_big_fil_rev_8_21_14_0_20_60_62
CTACAGGTCGAGACGCTGTACAGCCAGGAACAATACGACGTCATCCTGATGTAGTGCTCTATGCCATTCAACCGCACCGGACTTTTTCCGGCATTCCTCGCCGCCTGCCTGTGTTTCTTGCCCGGGCTTGTGCGTGCCGGCGAGGCGCCGCCCAGCCTGCTCGAATCCGGCATTGAAGCGGGCGACAGCACGCGCGATTTTGTCGCCGACCGCTTCGTGGCGATGATCCGCGGCGTCGACCGTTTTTTTGGCGACGAGCGCAATTTTCAGGAAAGCAACGACAGCGTGCTGCAACTGGGCTGGAATGAATTGCTGGAACCCGGCGGCGAGCGCAACGGGCGCTTGTCCGGGCGTGCCAAACTGCATCTGCCCGCAATCTCGCAACGCATCCATCTCGTGCTGGAGAGTGACCCGGTGCAAAGCACCGCCACGCCCGGCAGCAATACCGCCCCAACCGACCAGCCACGGGCGATCGGCCAGTCGCGCGGCACTGATAAACAGGGCGTGGCTTTGCGCTTTCAGCACCGGCGCGCGCAACAGGAACCGACGGGGTGGCGCTTTTATTCCGATGTCGGGTTCCAGGTGCGCTCCCCGCTGCGGCCTTTTGTGCGCAGCCGCGCCAGCTTTGTCCTGCCGTTTGAAAACTGGCAGATGAATACCACCGAGTCGCTGTTCTGGTTCAACGGGGTCGGGCCGGGAGCCGGCGCGCTGCTCGATTTCGACCGGCCGCTCGCCGCCCAACTGCTGTTCCGCGCCAGCAGCAACGCCACCTGGTTCGACCGGCCGCAGCGCCTCGACCTGCGCCAGGACCTGATCCTGTTTCACACGCTGGATGAGCGCAGCGCCATGCAATACCAGGCCAGCGTGATCGGCACCACGCAACCGGCCACGCGCGTCGAGGACTGCATCGCATCGGTGCTGTACCGCCGCCAGTTGCACCGCAAGTGGCTATTCTTCGAGTTGAATCCGCAGTTGCATTTCCCGCACGAGCAGCAGTTTCGCTTTACCCCGCAACTCTGGCTGCGGCTGCAGGTCCTGTTCAGCAAGGAATAGATTGCAGCCGGTTCAATCGAGGTGCAGTGCCGGATAGCGCAGTTGCACTTTTAATTCGCGCTTCATCCGGTCATTCCGCAGCCGCCGCGATTCGTTCATGAAAGACCACATCAGCGGCGACACCTGTTGCCGCACTCCGGCACGCGACAAGCGTGGCGGGCGCGGCAGACCGTGCGCGTCGGCGACGGCATCGAAGTAATCACCCATCTTCATCTCGTCGTCGTCCACCGCGTGATAGGTCCGGTTCGGGCGGGCATGGCGCAGCGCCGCAATGAGGATACGCGCCAGATCATCGGCATGGATGTGATTGCTGTACCCGTCTTCGGCGGCAAGAATGGCAGGCAAGCCGGCGCGGAGGCGGTCCAGCGGCAGGCGCTCGGCGGCGTAGATGCCGGGTACGCGCAGGAGGGCGGCGTGCACCCGGTTGCGCGCAGCCCAGGTGCGGATCTGGCGCTCGGCACTGACCCGCAACCGCGCGCGCGCGGTCTGCGCCCGCAGCGGTTGCGTCTCGCTCACCCGCGCGCCACCGCAATCGCCATAGACGCCGCTGGTGCTGATGTACACCATGCGCCGGGGCAGTGTGCCTTGCCCCAGCACGGCAAGCAGATTGCGCGTGCGCCCATCCTGTGCACCGCGCCCGTCCGGCGGCGCCAGGTGCAACACAACCTGCGCCAACCCCGCGAGACGGTGAAGGCTGCGCCGCTGGTCCAGATCACCAACGATAGGTGTGACCCCCGCGCTACGCAGCGCCGCAGCGCGACCCGGGTCGCGCACCAGCGCGTAAAGCTTGAAGTGGCCGGACAACAAGGGGATGGTGCGACGCGCGATGTCGCCGCAGCCGATGATGAGCAAATTTTCCATGCGGCAATTATCCTTCATTTGCACACGGCCTTGCTCGCATCATGGCGCAACACCTTGTAAAATCGCGCCCTCATTTCAAGCGGACATCCCCATGAGCTTCAACATCAAGATACAGCCGAGCGGGCACGAATTCCGGGCAGCGCCGGACGAAAGCATTCTGGAAGCGGCGCTGGCACACGGCCTGCTGTTGCCCTATAGCTGCCGCAACGGCGCCTGCGGGGCGTGCAAGGGCAAGGTCGTGACGGGCGAAGTCGATTACGGCGAACACCAGGACACGACCCTGACCGGCGCGGAGAAAACGGCCGGAATGGCGCTGTTCTGTTGTGCCAGGCCGTTGTCGGATATGGTGATCGAAAGCCACGAAGTGACACGCGCGCAGGAGATCCCGGTAAAAATGTTGCCCTGCCGCGTGGAGAAGATGCAGAAAGTGGCGGACGACGTGATGGTACTGTCGCTAAAGCTGCCCGCCAACGAGCGCCTGCAATTCCTGGCCGGACAATATATCGACATCCTGCAAAAAGACGACAAGCCGCGCAGCTTTTCACTGGCCAATGCGCCGCACGACGACGCCTTCCTTGAACTGCATGTGCGCAACATCGCGGGCGGCACTTTTACCGAGCACGTGTTCAACCGCATGAAGGAGCGCGACATCCTGCGCATCAAGGGGCCGCTCGGCACTTTCTTTCTGCGCGAGGACTCGGAAAAGCCGGTCATCTTCGTCGCCAGCGGCACCGGCTTCGCGCCGGTCAAGGCGATCATCGAGCACGCACTCAAGATCGGTTTCAAACCCGAGATGCATTTCTACTGGGGCGTGCGCAAAGTATCCGACCTGTACATGCCGGACAAGATCAGGGAATGGGAAGCCGCCGGCATAAAATTCACGCCGGTGGTGTCGGATGAGGCTTGGGATGGTCGCACCGGCTTCGTGCACGAAGCGGTGTTGCAGGATTTCGGCGATCTCTCCGGCTACGCGGTGTATGCCTGCGGCGCGCCGGTGGTGGTGGAGGCGGCGCACCGCGATTTCACCGCGCAGCGCGGGTTGCCGC
>PCWU01000002.1:0-15714 GCA_002787455.1 Gallionellaceae bacterium CG11_big_fil_rev_8_21_14_0_20_60_62
ATTGTACTTAACTCCCAAAACTTGACCATTTAAAACGTTAAAATGGCGGCCTAAATAAACGGATAAAATTCTCGGTGGTGGCTCTGCCGACTTCAGCCACCTCCAGATTCCGCACCTGCGCGATGGTTTCGGCAACGTGCTTTACATAGGCAGGCTGATTGGTCTTGCCGCGAAAAGGAACCGGTGCCAGGTATGGCGAATCGGTTTCGATCAATATCCGATCCAGTGGAATCTGTCGAGCCACTTCCCTGATAGAGGCGGCATTTTTGAAAGTCAGAATACCAGAGAATGAAATAAGAAAGCCCAAGTCAATCGCCTCATAGGCAACCTCCAGGCTTTCGGTAAAACAGTGCATCACTCCCCCGATACGCTCGGCATGTTCCTCACGCATGATGCGCAAGGTATCGGCCGCTGCCTGACGAGTATGGATAATCAACGGCTTGTTGCAGGCGATTGCAGCTTGTATATGACGGCGAAAGCGCACACGCTGCCATTCAAGCTCCCCGGTCAGGCGGAAATAATCCAGCCCGGTTTCCCCGATGGCGACCACCTTGGGATGTTGCGCGCGTTGAGTTAATTCGAACTGGGTAGGTTCGACATTGATTTCATAATCGGGATGAACCCCGACGGACGCCAATAAATTACCGTATTTCTCTGCCAATTCAATTGCCTGGACCGAGCTAGGCAGGTCCACGGAAACGCAAAGTGCATGCGACACCTGGTTTTCGCGCATCGCCGATAGAACGGAATCGATGTCTTCCTTGAGCTCTGGAAAATTGAGGTGACAGTGGGAATCAATGAACATGGCGCTCAATCCGTAAAGAGTTGGCGGTATGACAGCAAAAGGGATTCCAAAAAGAGTTTCTGGTTCAATGGATGGTTGGCCGCCCGTCGCGCTGCGAGCAAATCTTTTTGATATTTCAACAGATTGTTTGCCGAAATAGATGAAACGAGCTGGTGTATTGCGGCAGATTCATCCGGAAAATAACGCACCTGACCGGCCAATTTCGCGCTGGCAAGATCATGACACCATTGTTGCAGGCAATGAATGACGTGCACCGGAATGCTACGTTGCAAGGTATCGGCCAGCGACAAGGGGTCAAGATGGGCGGGTTGGCGCATATTTTCCAGCAGGATCCTGCGCTCGTCGGCGCCCTCACCCGATTCTGCCCATTGCAACGCCTGCAAGGGCGCATACCCGGTTTGCGCCAGTGCCCGGCCTGGGCTTTTTACCCCTTGATCGGATAGCCAAGCGATACCATCCGCCGGAGCGGGTGTCGGGATACCGAAACTTAGACAACGGCTCAAAATCGTGGGTAAAAGAAGCTGGGGTTTGTGGGCAACCAGCAGGAACAGCAGATTGGCGGTTGGTTCCTCCAGCGTTTTAAGCAGGGAATTGACCGCATTGGTGTTCATGGTCTCGGCCGGGTGGATCAGGACGATGCGGTAGCGGCCGCAATGGGAAGACAAATTGGCAAATTGGGCCAAGTCGCGAATTTGCTCGACTGAAATTTCCCGCGATGGTTTTTTTCCCCCTGATCGGGCTTCACTCTCGTCCGCACCATTCAATATCCCGGGCTGAATCAGGCGAAAATCGGGATGACTGCCTTGCTCGAACCAATGACAGGAACTGCATGCCAGGCAGGCATGTCCCTCGCTGCGCGGGTGCTCGCAGAGCAAGGACCGGGCGAAGTTCATCGCCAAATCCAGTTTGCCGATGCCTTGTGCGCCTTTTAGCAGCAATCCATTCGGCAACCGATTGCGCAGTTCTTGCAAGGTTTGCCAAGTTGTATGCTGCCATGGATATAATCCATTCATATCATATATTTGCAACAATCAATGAAAGTTCTTTTTTCACATCTTCCAAAGTCTTTTCGGCGTGAATGATGGCAAATCGTTGCGGCATTTTGGCGGCACGTTGCAAGTAAGCTTGGCGCACGCGCTGAAAAAATTCCGCCTGCTCCTGCTCAAACCGGTCGAGACTGGAATTATTCGCCAAGCGCTCACGGGCAACTTCGATTGGAATATCAAACAACAGGGTCAAATCGGGCTGCAATTCGCCCTGCACCCACTTTTCCAGTTGTTCCAGTTTGGCGACTGGCACTCCCCTGCCCCCGCCCTGATAAGCGAAGCTGGCATCACTGAAACGGTCGGAGATGACCCAGGTGCCGCACTCCAGGGCAGGAAGAATAATCTGTTCCAGATGTTCCCGCCGTGCGGCGAACATCAACATCGCCTCGGTTTCAGGGTGCATCGCTTCGTGCAGCAAAATTCGCCGCAAACTTTCCCCCAATGGGGTGCCGCCCGGCTCACGGGTCAGCAAAACATCAATCCCACGCTGGCGCAGTGTCTCGGTGAACCACGCCAGGTGCGTGCTCTTGCCCGCACCATCCACGCCTTCAAAGGTAATAAATTTCGCCCTGGTCATTTCAGTTGGTATCGCCTGACGGCCTGGTTGTGCTCTTTTAATGAGCTGGAAAAATGGGAGCTGCCATCGCCCCTGGCCACAAAATACAAAGCCTTGCTTGTAGCGGGATGGGTTACCGCCTGCAATGAAGCCAATCCCGGAAAGGAGATCGGCGTGGGCGGCAACCCGCTGCGGGTGTAGGTATTGTACGGGGTATCGGCGAGCAGGTCGCGGCGGCGCAAGTTGCCGTCAAATTTCTCTCCCAGTCCGTAAATCACCGAGGGGTCGGTTTGCAGGCGCATCCCCAATTCCAAACGATTGATAAAAACGGCGGCAATCATCTGCCGGTCATCCTCTCGTCCGGTTTCCTTTTCCACGATCGAAGCCAGAACCAGTGCCTGATAGGGTGTAACCAAAGGCAAGTCAGGCACGCGCTTCTCCCAAACACAAGCAAGGTGTTGCCGCATTAATTCGTGGGCGCGCTGCAGCAGGCGCAAGTCGCTGCTCCCGCTGGAGAAATTATAAGTGTCCGGAAAAAACAAACCTTCCGCAGATGACTCGTCGGCACCGATGCGTTGCAGAATTTCTTTCGCCGACAGGGAGGCGCTATCGTGACGCAAATCAGGGTGGGCGTTTAATCGCGTTCTGAATTCTGCAAAAGTGGCTCCCTCGACCAAGGTGATTTGACTTTGTTCCGATCGGCCGGAGGTGACTATCCGCAATAATTCAAAACGGGAAAGCGGCTTTTCCAGCTGATAGTTGCCAAATTTTATCTGCCGTGTCTTGCCGAGCAGCCTGGCCATCAGGACAAATGACGCCACGTCTTCCAGCACTCCGGCTTGCCGCATTTGTGCGGCACCACTTTTCAGGCTGCTCCCGGGTTGGAGCGAAAAGCTCAATGGGGTTTGTTTCAACGGCAACGGCGAAAAAGTGAAATCCAGAACGATGCCAAGCAATACGATCAACCCAAGAACAATGCCGATGACTAATTTAAGACCGGGTTTCATCTTCTTCAAGATAATTCCTAATACGATTGGACAGCGGAAACTCGGTGCGCAAATATCCGGGAAATTTACGTACCGGCCATAATCCGAATACGCTGTTGACCAAAAATATTTCATCTGCGGCTTGCAGGTCGGCAACAGACAGGTTGGTCACACTGCATTTCAAGCCCCGCTCCCCGGCATAGGCCATCACCCGTTGGCGCTGCACACCGGCGACACCGCAATAGGCAAGGTCGGGGGTGAATAGCGCGCCATTTTGCACCATGAATAAATTGGAACGGGTGCCGCCTATCAGTCTCCCTTGCCCGTCTTCCAGAAAACCCTCAGTCAACCCGGCATCTCGGCATTCGCTGGCGGCAATCACATTTTCGAGGCGGTTGAGGTGTTTGATTCCCGCCAAAGCGGGCTGGTGCCCCAGTTTTATGCGGCAAACGGCGGTTTCGATCCCGTCTTGATATTTATTGACGGAGAATTCCGGTTCCGGCTGGATAGCAACGATCCGAGTATGCTTGCCCGATGCTGGCTTGGCATACCCGCGCTCACCCCGGCCGCGCGTGATGATGATCTTTGCCACTGCTGCGGGTCGGGTCGCGGAGAGTTGCCTGAGTTCATGCAGAAGAAGATCGGCAGCGGGACAATCCAGCCCCATGGCAAGACAGTCATGGTGCAGCTTGGCAAAGTGCAAGGACCATTGATGCGGCCGGCCCTTGCGCAATCGGAGTGTGCGAAACACACCGTCACCGTAGGACAAACCGCGGTCGTCTGCGGAAATGCAGTCGCTCGGCAGTCCGTTGACGAGCATCGCGGTCTGAATCAGATCTTGCGGAACACCAGCGTGCCGTTGGTCCCGCCAAAGCCGAAGTTGTTGTTCATGGCGACATCAATTTTCATCTTGCGTGCCGTATTGGCGCAGTAATCCAGATCGCATTCCGGATCCTGATTGAAGATATTGATGGTGGGCGGCGAGATTTGATGATGCAGGGCAAGCACGCAGAACAGTGATTCGACCCCCCCGGCACCGCCGAGCAGGTGGCCAATCATCGACTTGGTCGAATTTACCACCAGATTCTTGGCGTCATCGCCAAAGGCCGCCTTGATCGCATCATTTTCGTTTTTGTCACCCAGCGGCGTGGAGGTGCCGTGCGCATTGATGTATTGAACATCCGCCGGAGAGATTCCCGCATCGCGCATCGCGTTAACCATGCTGCGCTTGGGTCCATCCATGCTGGGGGCGGTGATGTGGTAGGCATCGGCGCTCAGGCCGTAACCCACCAATTCGGCATAGATCTTCGCGCCGCGCGCCTTGGCATGTTCGTACTCTTCCAGCACCAGCACCCCGGCGCCTTCGCCCAGGACAAAACCGTCGCGGTCCTTATCCCATGGCCGGCTGGCGGTGGCAGGATCGTCATTGCGGGTGGATAGTGCGCGCGAGGAAGAAAAACCGCCGACGGCGAGGGAACACACCGTCGATTCAGCCCCGCCCGCCACCATCGCATCAGCATCGCCGTATTGGATCATGCGCATGGCCTCGCCGATGCTATGGGTGCCGGTGCTGCATGCCGAGACCACCGCAAAATTCGGGCCTTTCAAACCGTACAGAATGGACAGGTTGCCGGAAATCATGTTGATGATAGTGCCGGCGATGAAGAACGGAGAAATCTTGCGTGGACCTCCTGCCAGATAGTCGGTTTGGGTTTCTTCGATTGTTGGCAAACCACCGATGCCGGAGCCGATACAGACACCAATACGTTCGGCGTTAGTCTCGTTGATTTCCAGTCCGGAGTCCTTGAAGGCCTCAATCCCGGCAGCCAGCCCGAGATGGACGAAGCGGTCCATGCGCCGCGCATCCTTGGCCGGAATGTATTGGGTTACGTCAAAATCCTTGACCTCGCCCGCGACCTGGCAGGCAAAAGCCGACGGATCAAAGCGGGTGATTCGCCCGATGCCTGATTTGCCGGCGACGATGTTTCGCCACGTTGCCTCAACTCCGACACCGACCGGTGTTACAGCACCCAAACCGGTCACCACCACTCTGCGTTTAGTCAAACTGGACTCCAATCTTTAAAACAGGAAGACGGAAAAATTACTTCGAATGCGCGTTTACGTAATCCAGGGCGAGCTGGACGGTGGTGATCTTTTCCGCGTCCTCATCCGGAATTTCCACGCCAAATTCCTCTTCCAGCGCCATCACCAGTTCGACTGTATCCAGCGAATCGGCACCGAGATCATTCACGAACGAGGATTCGTTCTTGACTTCAGCCTCGTTGACACCGAGTTGTTCCGCCACGATTTTTTTGACGCGTTGTTCGTTGTTGGACATTGCATTACTCCCTTAAAGTTAAAAGTTAATTCATTAAAGCGCGCGCATTCTACCAAACTCACACCGATTTCCAAACTCCCCTACTCCATGTACATGCCGCCATTTACGGGCAGGGTTGCCCCCGTGATATAGGCGGCACCTGGGCCAGCCAGAAACGACACAGCGGCGGCCACATCGGCGGGGGATCCCAGCCTTTTTAGTGGCACATGCTCAATCAGTTTAGCCCGCTGTTCTTCGCCCAGGGCCAGTGTCATGTCCGTGTCGATGAATCCGGGGGCAACGCAATTCACCGTGATGTTGCGGCTGCCAATCTCCTGCGCCAAGGACTTGGAGAATCCCGCCATGCCCGCCTTGGAAGCCGCATAGTTGGCTTGCCCTGGGTTGCCCATGCTACCAACCACCGAGGAAATATTGATAATGCGACCATTTCTGGCCTTCATCATGCCGCGCAATACAGCACGGGAAAGGCGGAAAACCGATTTGAGATTGGTCGCCAGCACCTCATCCCATTCATCATCGCTCATGCGCGCGAGCAGATTGTCTTTGGTGATCCCGGCATTATTGACCAGGATGGCGACTTCACCGAACTGGGCGCGAATCGCCGCCAGCACACTTTCGATTTGCGCCGGATCATTGACATCCAGCGCCGCACCCTGCCCGGTGATACCAGCCGCCTGCAAATAATCGCCGATCGCCTGAGCGCCTTTTTCAGTGGTGGCGGTGCCGATCACCGTCGCGCCCTGCCGGCCCAGTTCAAGCGAGATGGCTTGGCCGATACCACGCGAAGCGCCGGTAATCAGTGCAATTTTCCCCTGCAATGTCATGCTTGCTCTTCTCCTTGTGCCAGTGTGGCCAGCGCGGCTTTCAGCGCCGCCGCGTCATTCAGTGCCAGGGCTTGCTGATTGGTGTCAATGCGTTTGTTCAAACCCGCCAACACTTTGCCGGGGGCACATTCGACATTGTGTGTCATTCCCGCACTTCCGAAAAACCGGATAGTTTCAACCCAGCGCACGGGCGAAAACAGCTGGCGCACCAGTGCATCCTTGATTGCATCCGCATTTTGATACGCTTGCACGTCGGCGTTATGCACCACCGGAATAGCGGCATCTTGCACCGTTACGTTTTCCAGATAAGCACGCAACTTTTCTGCCGCACCCCGGAGCAGGCTGCAATGGGAGGGCACGCTCATCGGCAGCATCAGCGCGCGCTTGGCGCCCCGTGCTTTAGCAATAGCCATACCACGCTCCACCGCAGTCCGGTCACCGGCAATCACCACCTGCCCCGGCGAGTTGTAATTTACCGCCTCCAGCACTTCGTCTTGGGCACCTTCGCCGCATACCTCGCGCACCACTTCGTCATCCAGTCCGAGGATCGCCGCAATGCCGCCTTTGCCTTCCGGAACCGCCTCCTGCATGCACCGCGCGCGATAGCGCACCAGCGGCAAGGCATCGGCAAAATCCAAGGCGCCGGCGGCAACCAGCGCAGTGTATTCGCCCAGACTGTGTCCCGCCATCATCGCCGGCTTGGGACCGTTTTGCCCAAGCCAGGCACGATACACCGCCACGCCGGCGGTCAACATCAACGGCTGGGTGTTCACTGTTGAATTGAGATCGGCCTCGGTGCCGGCATTGGCCAGTTGCCACAAATCCTGCCCCAGCACCGCAGAGGCTTCATTAAAGGTGTCGCGTACTGCGGCAAATTCGGTATATCCATCCATCATGCCGCGTGACTGCGAACCCTGCCCCGGAAAGACAAAAGCAAATTGAGTCATTTTTGAACCTACCAGTTAATCAGGGCGGCGCCCCAGGTGAAACCGCCGCCGATAGCTTCAATCAGTACTTTCTGGCCCGGCTTGATGCGCCCGTCGCGCACCGCCGTATCCAGCGCCAACGGAATTGAGGCAGACGACGTATTGCCGTGGCCCGCAACGGTAACCACCACGTTATTCATGCCTAGCCCCAGTTTTTTTGCGGTTGCCTCAATGATACGGATATTAGCTTGGTGCGGAACCAGCCAGTCGATGTCCGATCCCTGTAAATTCTGACTTGCAAGTAATTCCTCAACAACATCAGATAAGGCATTGACTGCAAACTTAAATACGCCTTTCCCATCCATCTCGATAGTCGGGCTTGCCTTGAGCATATTGCGATATGAGCCATCTGCGTGCAACTTGGCCGCGATGACGCCTGGTTGCTCCGATGCGCGCAAAATCACCGCTCCCGCCCCATCCCCGAACAACACACAGGTCGTGCGGTCCCGCCAATCCACCATGCGCGATAAAACTTCGGCTCCCACCACCAATGCGGTTCGAGCCTGACCGCTGCGTATATACATGTCGGCGATATTCAAAGCGTAAACAAAACCGCCGCACACGGCCTGTATGTCAAAAGCGGCGCCGCCGCTTTTGATCCCGAGTTTGTCCTGCAGAATGCAGGCGGTGCTGGGGAAAGGCATATCGGGTGAAGTCGTGGCAACGATGATGAGATCAACCTCTTGCGGGTTGATAGCGGCAGCCTCAATTGCCTTGAGGCTGGCATGAAATGCCAAATCGCTGGCCATTTCACTGTCGGCAGCAATATGGCGTTCGGCAATCCCGCTGCGGGTCATGATCCAGTCATGCGAGGTTTCAACCAGCTTTTCCAGATCGAAATTGGTCAGCGTCTTTTCAGGTAGATAGCTTCCTGTGCCGGTAATTCTGGAGTAGATCAAAATGCTCTCCTAACTGGATTGACGCGCATTGTGCCAAATTTCGACTTGCTCGCTGATATGCGCCAGCATTCCGCCGCGCGCTTCTTCGGCGGCGCGCTCGATGGCACACTCGAAAGCAAACGCATCAGCGGAGCCGTGGCTCTTGACGACGATCCCTTTCAGCCCGAGGAAACTGGCGCCATTGTAACGCCGATGATCCAGTCTGTTCTTGAATGCTTTAAGCACGGGCAAAGCCACCAGTGCCGCGATTTTGCTAAAAACATTGCGGCTAAAACCTTCCTTGAGGAAACCACCCATCATTTTTGCCACGCCTTCGGCCGTTTTTAGCGCCACGTTGCCGACAAAACCGTCGCACACCACCACATCGGTAACGCCGTTGAAAATGTCATTACCCTCGACATTTCCATAAAAATTCAAATTGCTGTTCTGGAGCAACTCGCCCGCCTGCTTGACTACCTCACTCCCCTTGATCTCTTCACTGCCGATATTAAGCAGCCCGACACTGGGATTTTCGCGACGTTCAAGCGCCGCCACCAGCGTGCTGCCCATGATCGCAAACTGCAACAAATGTTCAGCCGTGCAGTTTACATTGGCTCCCAGATCAAGCATACACACCTGGCCCTTGCGGGTGGGCAGGAAAGAGGCAATGGCGGGACGATCTATCCCGGTCAGGGTCTTGAGAACGTAGCGTGCAGTGGCCATCAGCGCCCCGGTGTTGCCGGCGCTGACACAAGCGGCTGCGTCACCTTTTTTGACCAGGTTTATCGCCACGCGCATGGAAGAATCTTTCTTGCCACGCAACGCGAGCTGGGGCGACTCGTCCATCGCGACGATTTGTGCCGCCGGATGAATCGTCAGACCGGGATAATTTTCCGCAGCACCGATGGCTTGCAGTTCTTTCCTGATCTGCTCCTCCAAACCGACCAGAATAACTTTGTCGGCGGGATGTTTTTTCAGATAAGAGATGACGGCCGGTACAGTGATACACACGCCATGGTCGCCACCCATGGCGTCAATGGCTATGATTACATCCACTTGGCGTTCCTCGGAAAGGGAAAAGTCACGATTAACCGCAGTCCAATCCGGCGACTAGCGGTCTGGAATTCGCGCAACAGGGCTTACTCGCCCTTGGTGTTGACGACTTTCTTGCCGCGGTAGTAGCCGCTGGGGCTGATATGGTGACGCAGGTGCGGCTCGCCAGTGGATGGTTCCACCGCCAGCGCCGGGCTAGTCAGAAAGTCATGCGCACGATGCATACCGCGCTTGGAGGGGGATTTTTTATTTTGCTGAACTGCCATGATAACTCCTCGAAAAAATCTATTGCTTGTGGTTAAGAACTGCCAGCACCGCAAACGGACTGGACGATTGCTTTGATACATTCAACTGCTCCGCACATTTGCCAACGGTATGGCTGGGGGCATACGGCAATCCCAGGAGCAGCTCATCCTCGACCAGCGATAACACATCCATCCCGGGTGCCGCTTCGATACACTCCGTCTCGTCATCCGTATCGGCCGCATCAATCTCCGTAGCGGACACGAGCCGCAGGGATGATGTCATGGCGATCGGGTAATCCATCTCACCCAGACAGCGCTGGCACCGCAAACGGCATTTGCCAGTCAACTCAATTTCGAGCAACAGGCGATCAAACATTTGATGACCGCGCAAATAAAACGCGACGTAACCGCCCGATTCCGCCAGCCGGTCACTCAGCCTGGGCAGGGTATCAAGCGCCACTTCTCCGCGTAACTCCTTGCCATTCAAGGCAAAATCCGCGCCATCGATCAAAGGCCGTGCAAACATGAGGCGCGCATGATATATATTCGCCCCCCCCCTGTCAAAGCCAAGCAACAAGGAACCTCTTGAACCGCAAACAAATTATTCTGGCCTCCACTTCAATATACAGAAGCCAGTTGCTCGCCACCCTGCAAATTCCCTTTCTGACCAGCGCACCGGATGTCGATGAATCTCCGCTCGCCGGTGAAAACGCGCAACAAACCTCATTGCGCCTCGCCGAACTGAAGGCGCGCGCAGTCGCCCCGTGTTTTCCCCGGTCCCTAATCATCGGTTCGGACCAGGTTGCGCTGTTGCACGGCGAGCAACTGGGCAAGCCGATGAACCACGACAATGCCGTGCGTCAACTCCGTGCCATGCGCGGCAATACAGTCGTCTTCCATACCGCATTAAGTCTGCTTGATGCGGCCAGCGACCAGATCCAGTCGGAAGTCGTGGAAACCCGGGTCAGGTTCCGCCCGCTCGACGATGCGCAAATCGAGCGCTACCTGCACAAGGAACAACCTTATCATTGCGCCGGCAGCGCCAAAGCCGAAGGATTGGGCATCGCCTTAATCGAAAGAATCGACAGTAGCGACCCCAATGCGTTGATTGGATTACCCTTGATCTCCCTGATTGATATGCTTAAAAAACAAGGGATTGAACTAATTTAGCGAAAAATTCTGCCAATTTACCGGTTGCCAGAAAAAATCCTTTCTGGTATTAAAGCGCGCTTAAAATTTAAAGTCATTTTTGGAGATTAGCCCCATGCCCGTGCAAGCGAACAAAACAACCGTCCCGTACAAGGCCAAAAAAGGCGAGGCTTACATGAGCCCGAAGCAACTGGCTCATTTCCGTGCCATTCTTATCGGAATCAAGGAAGGTCTGGGCCAGGATATCGACCGCACTGTGCACACCATGCAGGACGAGGCTACTGTGTTCGCCGATCCCAATGACCGGGCCACGCAGGAATCGGACATGAGTCTTGAGTTGCGCAATCGCGACCGCGAACGCAAGCTCATCAAGAACATCGACAAGATGGTGGCACGGATTGATGCCAACGATTATGGCTACTGCGACAACTGCGGCGTGGAGATTGGCTTGAATCGCCTGGAAGCACGCCCCACCGCGACCTTGTGCATCGACTGCAAAACCCTCGACGAAATCCGTGAAAAGCAGGTAGCCAAATAAGATTTGGTTGTCTGCTTTCGGCGAAGACTGACATTCGCGAAGCGAAGGTCATGTCGAAGCCAAATTAACAAATTCACCAATGCGCAATTTGATACGAGCGGACTTTTAGAGTCCGCTTAATTCTTTGATATGCGCGGTTGCGCTTCTGCCAAGCGCATGCAGTTCATAGCCTCCCTCGAGAACAGAGACGATACGCCGGTTCGCATGGCGGCTCGCCATCTCCTTGATCCGCGCCGTCACCCATGCATAATCGGCTTCAAGCAAAGCCAATGATGACATGTCGTCTTCGCGGTGGGCGTCGAAGCCTGCCGAGATCATTACCAGCTCCGGTTTGAACTTTTCCAGCGCCGGCATCCAGTGTTCGGTCACTGCCACTCTGAATTCCACTCCACCGGAACCCGCTTTCAGGGGGACGTTGACAAGATTGGCGCTGGTGCTTTCCGCCCCGCTATAGGGATAAAACGGATGCTGGAATGTAGAGCAGAGTATGACGCGCGGGTCGGCGGCAAAGATATCTTCGGTGCCGTTGCCGTGGTGCACGTCGAAATCGACGATTGCGACACGATCTAGCCCGCGCACTGCCAGCGCGTGCGCCGCACCGACCGCAACGTTATTGAAGATGCAAAAACCCATCGCCTTGGACCGTTCAGCATGATGGCCCGGCGGCCGGATGTTGCAGAAGGCATTCTCCACCTCCCCCGCCAGCACCAGGTCGACCCCCATCACCACGGCACCGGCAGCCCGCAGCGCGGCAGGATAGCTAAACGGGTTCATCAATGTATCCCCGTCCAGCGCCACCAACCCCTGCTGCGGCGCGGCAGCAATAATGCGATCCAGATAATCTGCCGTATGCACCCGGAGCAATTGTTCGCGGCTTGCTTCCGGCGCCTGGTGATGTTGCAGGTAGCCGAACAAGCCTGAAGCGATCAGCTGATCCTCGATCGCGTGAAGGCGCGCCGGACATTCCGGATGATGGGTGCCCATGTCATGTTTCAGACATAACGGATGGCTGATATAGGCTGTTTGCACGGTGACTCCATTAAATTATAGGTGTACTCCGGTGCTATCATAGCTGGGCATACAAATCCATCCAACTTCATGGTTATGACTCATGGGAAAACATTACCTTAATCCGCTCTTTGCCCCGCAATCCGTAGCCGTTTTTGGCGCCAGCGACCGGCCCGATTCAGTGGGACAAATTGTTTTCCAGAACATGCTGCAAGGCGGCTTCAAGGGAAAGCTTTACCCGGTTAACGCAAAGAACAGCGAAGTGCAGGGACAGCGTGCGTATGCCTCAATCACCGAAATCATTGAGCCTGTAGAACTGGTGGTGATCGCCACGCCGCCGCAGAGCGTGCCTGGCATCCTGGAAGAATGCGGGTTGCATGGGGTCAAGGCGGCGATCATTATCACCGCCGGATTTGGCGAGGCGGGCCCCGCCGGTGCAGCCCTGGAGAAGCAGTTGCTGGAAGTCGCGCGACGCTTCAGGATTCGACTGATCGGCCCCAACTGCCTCGGCATCATGCGCCCCTCGATCGGCTTGAATGCGACATTCAACAAAGGCGGCGCCAACCGGGGAGGCATCGCATTCGTCTCCCAATCGGGCGCGCTGTGCACCGCCATTCTGGACTGGGCACAGCGCAACGATGTCGGTTTTTCGAGCGTGGTATCGCTGGGCTCCTCGACTGATGTCGACTTTGGCGAGATACTCGACTATCTGGTATCCGATCCGCTCACCCATAGCATTCTGATGTACATCGAAGGCATCCGCAATGCGCGCAGCTTTATGAGCGCCCTGCGTGCTGCCGCCCGGATTAAGCCGGTGATCCTGGTCAAGGTTGGACGTCATGCGGCAGGTTCTAAAGCGGCGATGTCGCACACCGCTTCACTGGTTGGTGCGGATGATGTGTTCGATGCCGCGGTCAGCCGGGTCGGGGTGGTGCGGGTGCAGACCGTGACCCAGTTGTTCACTGCCGCCAAGGCGTTGTCATGCGGCTTTCGCCCGGTCGGCAACCGGCTGGCGATCGTCACCAATGGCGGCGGCCCCGGCGTGATGGCGACCGACCGTGCCGCCGATCTGGGATTGTCGATGGCCAGCCTTTCGGACACCACCATCGAATATCTGAACCAACACCTGCCGCCCAACTGGCCGCACGGCAATCCGGTGGACATCATCGGTGATGCCCAGGCGG
This sequence comes from Gallionellaceae bacterium CG11_big_fil_rev_8_21_14_0_20_60_62, assembly GCA_002787455.1. Classification (GTDB taxonomy): domain Bacteria; phylum Pseudomonadota; class Gammaproteobacteria; order Burkholderiales; family Gallionellaceae; genus Sideroxyarcus. The sequence goes on from PCWU01000002.1 coordinate 13,597, forward strand.
ACCGCTATCACCATGCCGTCAAAGCCTGTCTGGATGACGAGAATGTGGACGGCGTGCTGGCTATCCTTACACCGCAGGCAATGACAAAACCGCTGGAATCGGCGCAGGCGCTAATCGAACTGGCCAACCACTACAGCAAACCGTTGCTGACCTGCTGGATGGGTGAAACCCAGGTGGCGGAAGCGCGCGAGGCCTTCGCCAAGGCGCATCGTCCCCACTTCCGCACCCCGGAACCAGCGGTCGAAGTGTTTTCCCATCTGTCCGCCTACTACCGCAACCAGAAGTTGCTGATGCAAATGCCCGGTCCGTTCTCGCACCATGACGAACCAGATGTGGAAAGCGCGCGCCTGATCATTGAAGGCGCGATGCAGGATCATCGTAAGATATTGTCCGAGATGGAATCCAAGGCATTGCTTGCCGCCTTCAACATTCCGGTGGCGCGCACCATGATCGCCCATTCACCGAACGAAGCCCTGCTGATCGCGCAGCAACTGGGTTTCCCGGTGGCGATGAAGATCAACTCGCCCGACATCACCCACAAAAGCGATGCAGGCGGCGTGATGCTCAATCTGCGCAATGCGCATGAGGTGCGCGCCGCCTACCAGCACATCATCGACAGCGTGCAGCACTATCGCCCCAATGCCCGGGTGGAAGGAATCTCAATCGAGCCGATGATCGTCAAGGCGAACGGGCGCGAACTGATGATCGGCGTCACCACCGATCCCGTGTTCGGTCCGGTCATTACCTTTGGCGCGGGCGGAACGTCGGTCGAGATCATGGGTGACCGCGCGGTCGCCCTTCCCCCCCTCAACAGTTTTCTCGCGCGCGAACTGATCCAGGGCACGCGCATCGCCCGCATGCTGGGCAACTTCCGCAACATGGCACCGGCCGATATGGGGGCGCTTGAAGATGTTCTGCTGCGCGTTTCGGAAATGGTATGCGAGCTGCCGTTGCTGAAGGAAATGGATATCAATCCGCTGATCCTGGACGAACAGGGGGCGCTGGCCGCAGACGCGCGGGTGGTGGTGGAGTATCACCAACAAGGCTCCGACCGTTATTCGCACATGGCGATCTATCCTTACCCCACCCATCTGGTGAGCCAGTGGCAATTGGCAGATGGGACAGATATTGTGATTCGCCCCATCCGTCCGGAAGATGCCGATCTGGTCAAACGTTTCGTGCACGATCTTTCCGACGAATCGAAGTATTTCCGCTTCATGAACAGCGTGCAGGAATTGACCGAGGAGATGCTGGCACGGCTGACGCAGATCGACTACAGCCGCGAAATGGCGCTGCTTGCGGTGACACGGGGCCAATCCCCCGAAACCGAGCTCGGGGTCGCGCGTTACGCCATTAATCCGGATGGATTGAGCTGCGAATTCGCCCTCGTCGTTGCCAACAACATCGCCGGCAAAGGTCTCGGGCAGCGCTTGATGATCTCCCTGATGGAAGCGGCACGCACCAAAGGTCTGGAGGTGATCGAGGGGGAAGTATTGAGTCACAACCACAACATGCTGAAGTTGATGAACCGCATGGGGTTCACCATCAAACCTGCGGCAGAAGATGCCGGCATCATGCAGGTCAGCAAACAGCTTTGAGTTTGGTTACCCCGCGTTACCCCAGCCTGAGGTTGCGATTCCCTCGCCCAGATCGGCTTCGATCAGGCGACGGCGCACCTCAAGCAATCTTCGGAGCAAGGCAGGCTCTTGCCGGGAATACGCCTCCGCATCGGGAATGCGCTTCACCACCACACCAAGCAGCTCGGTGATCGCGTTGCCGATCGAGTTCTGGCTGATGGTCACGATCAGCTTACCCGCATCGTTGCGATAGATGAGCTGCTTGAACGCGGGCTGCCAGCGGATGGCGTTGGCATACTTCGCATCCACGATGCAGTGGTCGCGCACCTTCTTCGCTGTCTTCATGAAATCGTTGTTGAACAGCAGCACGTTTTCGACCTGCTCGGAAAAATACACATCCGGCAGCATCGGCGCATTGTGGGTGGAGACTTGCGCGAAGAAGGTGCGGTAGAAATCGATGAAGCCTTTCAGCACCTCGTCATATTCACGCCAGAAGTGCACATCTTTCAGCGCAGCCGCCCCGCCCTGCACTTCCCAGCTG
>PCWU01000002.1:15729-17869 GCA_002787455.1 Gallionellaceae bacterium CG11_big_fil_rev_8_21_14_0_20_60_62
CATCGGATTCGCTTGCCGGCTTGAGTATCTTCAGGCGCAATGCTTGTTCGAAGAACGCGCGGTACACGTCACGCATATAGGCCTGAAACAGGCTGTGCTGCCCGCCATCGGTCAGATTCGGATTGTTGGGGTCAGCCTGCTGTGCGCTGGCCAAGCCGGTTTTCGGAAAGACCACGAAATGATTGTGCAACATACGGATGCTGGGCACACCGGGCGACGTCAGGGGCCAGGTCGCATCCAGGCTCGCCTCACCCGCCAGAATCAGCGCCTGGTCCGGGTCCGGATACTGTTCCAGCATGTAATCGATAATGATCTGATTCATCCGATTCCACACATGTTTCACATTGTCCGACACCTGAGTGCGCCGCACCGGGCGCCCGAGCGGGTTGAGGATGGTCTTGGACGTGTTGTAGAGAATTGAACAATCGAACTCGGTGCTGTGCCCCAGCGCCTTGCGATACAGCAGCAGGTTCTCGGCATTCACCAGCAGACCGTTGTTGTTGACCAGGTCGTTGAGATTCTCGGTACTGTTGAAGAACTCGTTGGGTTTGAGCCCTTGCGGGACCTCGAGCGGGATGGGACGGAACGGGGTAACGATTTCACGCGGGCCGGACTGCATGGTTTAAATCATCAAAGGAGTTTGATAATCGTGCGCAAAGCAGTCGTCCCGGTTGCGCAAGGCACAGAAATCCAACCCGCACGGGTAGATACCAAGCTGCAGTTCGATGCCCGCGAGCCGCATCAGGTCTGTGCCCACGGCAACCCATCAAAGCGCCAACCGTTGTAGGAGTTGCGGTGATGAGTGTCGTCGAGGTCGCCCTCAAACCCGTGTTCCACATTGTAAACATCTTTGATTCCGGCATCCTCAAGCGCCAGACCGGCATCAGCAGAACGGCGACCGGAACGGCAGATCAGCACGACGGGCCGGTTGACGCTGGCGGCCTTGCGCACATGGGCAACGAACAGCGGGTTGATCTCCCAGTCCGGACCGTCCACCCAAGGGATCAGGATAGAGCCGCGCGGGTGACCGACGAACATGTACTCCATCTCGCTGCGCACGTCGATGAACACCGCTTCAGGGTTCGCTTGCAGGAAATCAAACGCTTCTTTTGGATTAAGGTGTTGCATGGTCCCTCCTTGCTGTTTGGTTCGAGTAGTGCGGATTATAGCCCCATCACTTCGCCGCGAAGTCATTCAGTTTTCGCGCCTTGTCCGGTTCCGGGAAGGCCGGTGCGGCGTGAAATGAGGCGGCTGACGCCGCCGCCAAGCCGGATTTGCAGCCGATTTCCTTTAAGTCCGACAGGTTGTTAGTGTGCGTATGTTAAAAGTCATGGTGGACAAATCAGCCAAAACCCAGCTTGGGACGGCTTTTACGCCGGGGGCGTCAATGCCCGCCACCGAACCCGGATTGACCAGCCAGGATTCGCCGTCCCTGACGTGCTTCTGCTTGCCTACATGCGCGGTATGGCTGTGGCCGTGGCAGACCAAGTCATAATCACCGGTGCAGGCGAAAGCATGACCATGATGCGGCATGTGGGTGACGTAAATTTTGCGCCCAGCCAGTTCAAGCACTGCCTCTTCGCCGTGATAGGTAAATATTCCCGGATTGCCGGCCATCATCCGGTACAGCGCGGGGATGTCGCCCAGATTGTTGCCGTGAACGGCATGGATGGGCAGGCCAAGCTTAAGCGAGGCGCGCAGGGTATTGGCGCCAATCAGGTCGCCGCAATGAATGACGACTTGCGCACCGGCTGTGCGGGCACCGGAAATCGCCGCTGCCAATGCATCGGAGCGGTCATGACTATCGGAAACGATGCAGATTTTCATACCCTGTTGGCGCTGTGAATTTTTTCCTATTAGGCAAAAATAAGGCGGGATATGTCTATAGCTACATTGGGTAGTGGGACCGCCCCCATCAAGGCTATGCGGACAAAAAACATCAAAGGGAACGGCAGATTAAATTTGTCCATACTGTCGTTTAGGTTGAAATTGAAAGCAAAGCATCATAACCTAGCAATCTAACCTTGCCACGAATAGCCGAGCATCCAACTCGACAGATTGTGCAACATCTTTTCTGTAAAAGTTAGCAGAAGGGTTCATTGGGCTGGGTGGATCAAGGGTTCATATTCAAGTAGATTTT
>PCWU01000067.1:0-204 GCA_002787455.1 Gallionellaceae bacterium CG11_big_fil_rev_8_21_14_0_20_60_62
CGGAAAACGCCACCCCCAACGCCTGGATCTATGTGGACATCAGGACCAGCGACATCAGCGGTTACGTGGCGGCGGCGAAGCAACAGGTCGCGGACACGGTCAGGATCCCGCCCGGTTATTCGCTGGTCTGGTCGGGCCAGTTCGAATACATGAAACGCGCCACCGCGCGCCTGAAAGTGGTGGTGCCGCTCACCCTGCTCACCA
>PCWU01000067.1:210-324 GCA_002787455.1 Gallionellaceae bacterium CG11_big_fil_rev_8_21_14_0_20_60_62
TGCTGCTGTATTTCAACTTCCGCAACCTGACCGCGCCCGCCGTGGTGATGCTGTCCATCCCGTTCGCGCTGATCGGCGGCTACTGGCTGATCTGGCTGCTCGGCTACAACATGT
>PCWU01000067.1:386-599 GCA_002787455.1 Gallionellaceae bacterium CG11_big_fil_rev_8_21_14_0_20_60_62
GTGCTGACCTTCATCGACCAGGCCGTCGCCAAACTACGCGCCGAACGCGGTGGACAGTTGAACGCCGCCGAGATCATGGATGCGGTACTGCACGGCACCACCCAGCGCGTGCGTCCCATCGCCATGACCGCCACCGCCGTGATCGCCGGCCTGCTCCCCATCATGTGGGGCAGCGGCACCGGCTCCGACGTGATGCAGCGCATCGCCGCGCCG
>PCWU01000067.1:819-4124 GCA_002787455.1 Gallionellaceae bacterium CG11_big_fil_rev_8_21_14_0_20_60_62
TGGCATGAATCAATGAGTCCCGTCTGTTTCTGCCACAGGAGATTGGCATGATCCGGGTCATTCCAAATTTGCATCCGCTATTCGTCCATTTCCCGGTCGCGCTGATCTCTGTGTCGGCATTCTTTCACTTGGCGGCAATGCTGCTGCGTGAGCGGCCACAACACAGTGTGGCGAAGCCCTCCGCCGTAGGAACGGCTTCAGCCGCGAAACCGTTCGCCAACAAGCCGGCTCCTACAAACGTGTCGGAGGTGCGGCCACGCTACGCCGCCCTCTGTGCGGTGCTCGCGCATACCACTTTGTGGCTGGGCGCACTGGCAGCCTTGCCGACGGTCGCCCTGGGTTGGCTGGCTTCCAATTCGGTCAATCATGATGAGGCAGGACATGCTGCGATGCTGCTGCATCGTGCCTGGGCCTTGGCCACCTTGGCAGTGCTGTTGCTGCTGGCAGGCTGGGATGCATGGAAACATAAAGTGGATGCCATCCCCGTATGGCCGTTTGTCGGTGCAGCGATCGCGGCATGGATGCTGGTCGCCAGCACCGCATGGCATGGCGGGGAACTGGTTTACCGGCATGGCCTGGGGGTGATGTCCCTGCCCCAAGCGGAAGGGCCGGGCCATACCCACGAGCACGGCGCAGGTCATGGCGACATGCCCGTGCAAGGTGAAGCGGTGCCGCATGAGGATGGGTATAGCCATGACGACGCCGCGAATGGCGAACACCCGCATGATGCGGGGCCAGACCGAAAAGCTCCCGCCGCTGACGGAGCGGATAGGGTGCCCGGCAAGACCGGACATGCCCACGCGCAGGGAACGCCACCACACGAGGATTAACGCGATGGAAGCGAGAGTGCATGATCAGTATGAATTTGGACTGTAAACGGGCAGCAGTCAAAGCGTTGCTGGAAATACCCGGGAATGCGACGAATGGAGGTGAAACATGGCAATCGATCCGGTATGCAAGATGAACGTGGAGCCGGAGAAGGCGGCAACCAAGCCTGCGGTGGCTGACCCGGGTAATGTGGAAAGGAAAAAATGAGTAAATTTATAGAAGGCAAAGTGGTAGCCAAACGGCGCTGGGCCGAGCGGTTGTATTCGTTGCAGGTGAAGGCCGGCATTGCGCTGTTCCAAGCCGGGCAGTTTATCAAGCTCGCGCTCGATATTGACGGGGAAGTGGTCGCTCATCCCTACTCCTTCGTCAATGCGCCGGGCGAAAAGCCGCTGGAATTCTATTTCATCGAGGGGCCGGATGGATTGCTCACCCAACGTCTGGCCGCGCTTGAAGCGGGTGACACGATTTTGATTGCACCGAACGCCGCCGGATTTCTTACGCTTGCCGAGGTGCCCGATGCGAAGCACTTATGGCTGCTCTCGACCGGTACCGGCATCGGGCCGTTCCTCTCCATCCTCAAAACCGCAGAACCGTGGCAGCGCTTCGAGCGCATCGTGCTGGCGCACGGGGTGCGCCATGCCAACGAACTGGCTTATGGCGAAACGATCCACGGCTTCGCGCAACAGCATGGCGAACAGTTCCGTTTTGTACCTTTCGTCAGCCGCGAGGAAACGGATTTTGCGTTGTGCGCGCGCATCCCGGAGGCGATCGCCGATGGCCGGCTGGAGGCTAGGGCAGGCGTTGCCCTTGCGCCGGAAAATTCGCAAGTGATGCTGTGCGGCAATCCCGACATGCTGCGCGATACGACAGAAACCTTGCTTGCGCGCGGCCTGAAAAAAAACCGGCGCAGCGCTCCCGGCCACATTACCGTGGAAAGTTATTGGTAAGCATGAGAAAAGTACCCGAAAAGGCGGGCATTCAGGAGCAGGCAGAGGCGGCTTTCGCCGAGGCATTGGCCGAGGCGCTGGACATGCGCGAGCATGAAACCGGCGACCACTCCAAGCGGGTCGCCTGCCATACCCTGGTATTGGCACGCCGCTTTACCGCTGACCCGGATCTGTTGCGGCAGATTTACTGGGGGTCGCTGCTGCATGATGTCGGCAAGATCGGCGTATCCGATGCCGTGCTGTTGAAAAATGGCGCGTTCAATGAAGATGAATGGCGCGAAATGCGCACCCATCCGGAGAAGGGACACCGCATCGTCTCGAAAATTCCGGGCATGAGTGAAGCAGCCGAAATCGTGCTCAGCCACGAAGAGCGTTTCGATGGCAACGGTTATCCGCGCGGGCTCAAGGGGGGGCAAATCAGTTTTGGTGCGCGCCTGTTCGCTGTAATTGACACGCTGGATGCGATGACTTCGGATCGGCCCTATCGCAAGGCGCTGCCATTCGATCAGGCGCGAGCAGAAATCATACGCATGAGCGGCACGCAATTCGACCCGGTGGCGGTGCAGGCATTTCTGGCGGAGGAAGCAACCTTGCGCGAAATGGTGGCAGTCAAGTGCATACAGCCCCACGATCCCGGCATTTCACCCATTAACCACAGCAAGGAATAGCCATGACATCCATTAAAGATCCGGTTTGCGGCATGAAAGTTGGCGACGACAGCCCGCATCATCTGGAACATGCGGGTCGGAGTTTTTATTTTTGCTCAAGCCACTGCCTGCACAAATTTCAGGCCGATCCCTCTCAATATCCCGAATCGGTTGGGGTCAACGCGGCCCCCGCAGATCACGTAAAACCAGCCGCTCCTGCAGCGGGTGGCTACACTTGCCCGATGCACCCGGAGGTGCGCCAGGCCACGCCCGGCTCCTGTCCAAAATGCGGGATGGCGCTGGAGCCTGTCGCCCCTGTCGCAGCGACAGCAGTCGAATACACCTGCCCGATGCATTCCGAGATCGTGCGCAGCGAGCCGGGCGATTGCCCGATCTGCGGCATGGCACTGGAGCCGCGCAATGCCCCGGCGGAAGATCATGCTGAATTGGACGACATGACGCGCCGATTCTGGGTGAGCACGTCATTGGCCTTGCCGGTGTTCCTCATGGCGATGGTCACCGACCTGTTGCCGCAAGCCATGCCCGCATCCATTTCGATGCTGACCGTGCAATGGATCGAGTTCGCGCTGGCGACACCCGTGGTGTTATGGGGCGGCTGGCCGATCTTCCAGCGCGGCTGGGCATCGCTGGTCAACCGCAGTCTCAACATGTTCACCCTGATCGCGCTCGGCGTCGGCGTGGCGTGGACTTACAGCGTGGCGGCGATGTTGCTGCCCGATATCTTTCCCCCGTCGATGCGCAGCATGGGTGAAACCGTGCCGGTGTATTTCGAAGCGGCAGCGGTGATCATGGCGCTGGTGCTGCTCGGACAAGTGATGGAATTGCGCGCGCGCAGCCGGACCGGTGCGGCAATCAAGCTGCT
>PCWU01000148.1:0-3493 GCA_002787455.1 Gallionellaceae bacterium CG11_big_fil_rev_8_21_14_0_20_60_62
GAGCTGCTCAGCGGCAAGATATTGCTGGGCGGCGACATGGTGGAGATCATCGACCTGCCCGGCATCTACGACCTGCACGGTTTCTCCGACGACGAGCAGGTGGTGCGCCACTTCCTGCACGACAACGTGCCAGACCTTGCGCTGGTGATCCTCAACGCCACCCAGATCGAGCGCCAGATGAGCCTGCTGTTGCAGCTCAAGCAGCTCAACCTGAACGTGGTGGTGCTGCTCAACATGGCGGATGAGGCGAAGAAATACGGCATCAGTATCGACAGCAAAAAGATGGCGGAGATGCTCGACATGCCGGTCTTCCTGCTCAGCGGCAAATACGGCAACGGCTATCCCGAAGCCCTGCAGGCCATTGCCAAGGCGCTGCGCTATCCCACCCCCGGCATGGCAGAACAATTGCGCAGCCAACTGGAGCAGGACGAACATCTCGAGGCCGAGATGGCGCGTGTGCTGAAACATGCGGTGCAGATCCCGGCGCAGATGCCGGAGCATCTTTCCGACAAACTCGACCGCGTGATGCTCCATCCGTGGCTCGGTTTGCCGCTGTTCTTCGGCATCATGTACCTGCTGTTCCAGGCCATCTTCCTGCTCGGCCAACCGCTCCAGTTATGGGTCGGCGACGCACTCGGCTGGTTGCGCAGCGCCGCCCTCGAACCGGCACTCGGCTGGCTGCCCGCAATCGCGCGGGGACTGTTGCTGGACGGCATTTACAACGGCGTCGCCACCGTCGCCGCCTTCGTGCCGCTGATCATCCTGTTCTTCCTGTTCATGGCGATGGTGGAGGACAGCGGCTATTTGTCGCGCGCCGCTTTTCTGATGGATGCGCTGATGGCGAAGATGGGGCTGGACGGGCGCGGTTTCGTCATGCTGCTGATGGGCTTCGGCTGCAACGTGCCCGCCCTGATGGGCACGCGCGTGATGCGCTCGCGCAGCCTGCGCCTGCTCACCATGCTGATCATTCCATTCTCGCTGTGCTCGGCGCGCCTGCAGGTGTTTGTGTTCATCACCGCCGCGCTGTTCTCGCCGGCAGCCGCGCCGCTGGTACTGTTCAGCCTGTATTTATTCAGCTTTGGCGCCGCCATTCTGACCGCGCTGCTGTTCAAGGGCAGGTACCAGAACAGCGAGCCTTTCGTGCTGGAACTGCCGCCCTACCGCTTCCCCACGCTGCGCCAGATGCTGTTGCGCGGCTGGCAGGAAGTCAGCCATTTCCTGCGCCGCGCCACCAAGTTCATCATTGCCGGCGTGGTGCTGGTGTGGCTGCTCACCAATCTGCCCACGGCCGCCGAGCCGGGCGGCCCCGATACCATCGCCGGCATGATCGGCAGCCTGCTGCATCCCTTGTTCGCGCCGATCGGCATCGACGAACAACTCACCATCGCCCTCATCTTCGGCTTTGTGGCAAAGGAAATCGTGATCGGCGCGCTCGCCGTGATCTACGGCCAAGTCGGCGACGCGCTCAGCGGCGCGCTGGCACAGCATCTGGACTGGGTGCAGGCCTACAGCTTCATGCTGTTCACCCTGATCTACACACCCTGCCTGTCCGCCATCGCCACCCTGCGCAACGAGGCAAAGAGCACCCGGTTCGCCGCCTTTGTCATCTTCTGGTCGCTGTCACTGGCCTGGCTGGTCAGTTTCCTGTTCTATCAGGCCGCGCGCGCGCTGGGCTATTGATGTTCCGCCTGCACCAGGTAAAACGCCCCGGCTTGACCGGGGCGTTTTTATTGTTGCGGAAAGACCGCGCGCGATCAGAACGACAAGCGGACACCGATATGCGCGCCATTTTCCAGATCGGCGGTGGGCAGCCCTTTGTCCAGGTTGAACTTGCTGTCGCGGAAACCGACGTACACCTGGGTCAGCGGCGAAAGGGAAAACTCGCCTCTTACCGCCACTTGCGAAAAGTGATCCGCATCGCCAAAGCTGATGATGCTCGGCGCGTAATGGAATTCACCCACCACGGCAAAGCGGCGGTCGGCAGGCACTTCATAGCGTACCTGCCCCCCCAGCGCCACCCCCGACACGAATTTGCGCGAAGGCGCCACCTTGTTCAGGGAAGCCGCGACCGCTTTCGCGCCGACGCCCAATGACAGCCCGGGCACACTTCCCTCTTCATTCAGCACCAGCAAGCCGGCATCCACTAGCGCGTCGTTGTCATTGTTGTACAAAAACGAGGCAAACAGGCTGGATTTCCCGGCGATCCCGCTCGGCATGCCGTATTTGAACTGTGCCACCTTATTGCCGACATTGATATCCGCCGTGTCGGCCACCGCGACCGAACTGCCCAGCAAAAGACTTGCTGCAAATAAACGACGCACCATAACGGTCTCCTTGAATTGATTTTGGCGGAAGCGGTGAGATTCGAACTCACGAACGACTCGCATCGTTGCCGGTTTTCAAGACCGGTGCCTTCAACCGCTCGGCCACGCTTCCAGAGTATTTTCCGCAACCCGCAGCAAGACTGCGGTACGGTCACAAAGTTGGCAGGATGGCAGCAAGCCGACACCCCGCAAACAATGCCGCGCATGATAACCGAAAGAGGGGCTTTTCCCAATGCGCAACCTGCATCGGGATCTTGTCATGGTGTGAAACCGCATTGCGGGGAGCGCGGTTTACCGCGCGAGGAATCACGCTCCCACTGCGGGCCGGTGGATCATGCCCGCACTCTGGCCAGCACTCTCTCCGCCATCCTGCCCAGCGGCACCACCTCGTCCACCGCGCCCAGCTCGATCGCCGCGCGCGGCATGCCGAACACCACACTGCTCTGCTCATCCTGCGCAAAGTTATAGGCACCCGCCCGTTTCATCTCCAGCATCGCGGCTGCGCCATCCTTGCCCATGCCGGTCAGCATCACCCCGATGGCATTTGGCCCCAACGCCGTGGCGGCAGCTTTGAACAACACCTCCACCGAAGGGCGATGCCGATTCACCGGCGGCGCATCGCTCAATTCGACTCTTAATGTTGAGCCGTCCCGTGCCAGCGCAATGTGGGCGTGTCCGGGCGAGAGATAGACATGCCCGCTCAATATCTCCTCATCATGTACTGCCACCTTGACCCGCATGGCGCACGCGCCATCCAGCCGCGACGCAAACGAGGCCACGAACATTTCCGGCATGTGTTGCGCAATCAGGATAGGCGGGGCGTCGTGCGGCATCATCCCGAGAAAAACCCGCAACGCTTCAGTGCCGCCGGTGGAAGAGCCGACGACGATGATGCGAGATGATTTAGTGAGGGGAAGCACGCTCATACACCGTCTGCCCGCGCAGTTTGAAATACGCCGCCGCGTGGTAGAAATTCTCCGAGTGCCCCGCGAACAACAATCCATCGGGCCGCAGCAGGGGCGCGAACTTCTTCAGAATGGCGAGTTGGGTGTCCTTGTCAAAATAGATCATTACATTGCGGCAAAAGATGGCATCCAGTTGGCCGCATATGGGATAGCTCGCCTCCAACAGATTGATGCGCTTGAATTCGATCATGCGCTGCAGTTCGG
>PCWU01000148.1:3507-3914 GCA_002787455.1 Gallionellaceae bacterium CG11_big_fil_rev_8_21_14_0_20_60_62
GAAAATGCCCCGCATCGGCGGGAGTGAAAAATTTCTCGATGCGCTGCGGCGACAGTTTGGACACCGCATCCGCCTTGTAGCGTCCGGTACGGGCGGCAACCAGCACATGGCTGTCCAGGTCGGACGCGACGATCGACACCGGATGATCGAATCCGCCCAAGGTCTCCGCCACCGTGATCGCCATCGAATAAGCTTCTTCCCCGGTCGAGCAGGCAGAACACCACAACCGGATCGGGCGCGATTTATCCAGCTTGCGCAGATGCTCAGCCAACAGGGTGAAGTGATGCGCTTCGCGGAAAAATGACGTGAGATTCGTCGTCAGCGAATTGGTAAAGGCTTCCCATTCGGCTTCGTTACCGCGCTGCAACAGCGTCAGGTATTCGGCGAAAGTCTTCAACCCGGTGGCG
>PCWU01000094.1 GCA_002787455.1 Gallionellaceae bacterium CG11_big_fil_rev_8_21_14_0_20_60_62
CTGATGGATGCGCGCCAGCTCGATCTCTTCCTTAAATACGACGTGGATGTGATCCAGATCGGCACCCGCAATATGCAGAACTTCGATCTGCTCAAGGCGGTCGGTCGCACCAACAAGCCGGTCATCCTCAAGCGCGGCATGTCCGCCACCATCAGCGAATGGCTGATGTCGGCGGAATACATCGCGGCCGGCGGCAACCACAACATCATTTTCTGCGAACGCGGCATTCGCACCTTCGAGACCGCTTACCGCAACGTGCTGGACGTGACCGCGATTCCGGTGCTGAAAAAAGAAACCCATCTGCCGGTGATCATCGATCCCTCGCATGCCGGGGGCAAGGCGTGGATGGTGCCGGCATTGTCGCAGGCGGCCATTGCGGCGGGGGCGGACGGTCTGCTGATCGAGATGCACCCGACCCCGTGCGAGGCGTGGTGTGATGCCGATCAGGCGCTGACACCGGACGAGTTGAAGAAACTCATGGGTACGCTGGGCGCCATCGCCGGAGCGATCGGGCGCACGCTGTAAGCCATGCCCGCCCTGCGCAAAGTCGTCATCTTTGGTGTCGGATTGATCGGCGGGTCGTTCGCGCTGGCCCTGCGTAAGGCGGGAGCTGTCGGTGAGGTGGTCGGTTTCGGGCGCAGCGCGACGACGCTGGAATCTGCAAAACGGTTAGGCATTCTTGACCGCATCGGCAGCCACGCGGCGGCGGAAGTGGGCGATGCGGATTTGGTTCTGCTTGCCACCCCGGTGGCACAGATGGCGGATGTTTTTGCGCGCATCGCGCCGCATCTGGGGGCGCAGACGCTGATTACCGACGGCGGCAGTACCAAGGGCGATGTGGTGGCGGCGGCGCGCGCCAATCTCGGAGACAAACTCACTCGGTTCGTTCCGGCGCATCCGATCGCGGGGGCTGAACTGTCCGGGCCGCAAGCCGCCGTGGCAGAACTTTATGCGGGCAAGAAAGTCGTGCTCACGCCCTTGCCGGAGAATGCGCCCGAGGCGGTGGCGCGGGTGCGCCAGGCATGGGAATTGTGCGGTGCGCAAGTCAGCGAACTGACGCCGCAACAGCACGACGAGGTGTTCGCCGCCGTTAGCCATTTGCCGCACCTGCTCTCGTTTGCCCTGGTGCATGACATCGCACAACGCGACAACCGCGAGCAGTTGCTGTCCTTTGCCGCCAGCGGCTTCCGTGATTTCACCCGCATCGCAGCCAGTTCGCCGGAGATGTGGCGCGACATTTGCATGGCCAACCGCGAAGTGTTATTTGATGAGCTGGGCCTTTACATACAGGAGCTGGAAAGTTTGCATGCGGCGTTGGCGGATGCAGATGCCGAAAAACTTGAAGAAGTGTTCAGCGAAGCGCGCAAAGTGCGCAGTGCCTGGACGCAACAATAACCGACACTCCCCCGCGCATGTCCGAGCACGAATTTCTTGAGCTTCCCCCTTTGATGTCCGCGCACGGCAGCGTGCGCCTGCCCGGCTCGAAGAGCATCTCCAACCGCGTGTTGCTGCTGGCGGCCCTGGCCGAGGGCGTGACGGTTGTGCGCGACCTGCTGCATTCGGATGACACTGAACGCATGCTGGATGCGCTGCGCGCACTGGGTGTGGAGGTGGGGTCGCTGGGTGATAACACTTACCGGGTCGTCGGCTGTGGTGGCAACTTTCCCAACAAGGATGCGAAGCTGTTCCTGGGCAATGCCGGCACCGCCTTCCGTCCGTTGACCGCGGCACTGGCTTTGTCCGGCGGCAGCTATGAATTGTCCGGTGTGCCGCGCATGCACGAGCGACCCATCGGTGATCTGGTGGATGCCTTGCGCCAGCTCGGTGCAGAGATCCGCTATCTCGGCAATGCAGGTTTTCCGCCGTTGCAAATCAAGCCCGCGAATCTGGCGGGCGATACGGTGCAGGTGCGCGGCGATGTGTCGAGCCAGTTCCTCACCGGCCTGCTGATGGCGTTGCCGTTGCTTGGCCGCACGGTGCAGGTCGAGGTGGTGGGAGTGCTGATTTCCAAGCCCTACATCGAGATTACCCTGGCGATGATGGCGCGCTTCGGGGTGAAGGTGCAGCGTGGACACGGTGATGCGGAGCATTCTGGTGCGGGACATGCTGCCCAGCGCCCCCTCCCGCAATCGGGCCTCACGGCTAACGTGTCGGGGGGGCAAAGAAAAGAATGGCAGCGTTTCGTGGTGTTCGGCGGTCAGCGCTATGTGTCACCCGGTGAGCTCCATGTCGAAGGGGATGCCTCATCTGCCTCATATTTCCTGGCGGCGGGTGCAATCGGCGGCGGGCCGGTGCGTGTCGAAGGCGTGGGTAAATACAGTGTGCAGGGCGATGTGCGTTTCGCCGAGGCGCTGGCAAAGATGGGCGCGGTGGTGGCGATGGGCGATAACTGGATCGAGGCGAAGGCATCCGGCAAGCTCAAGGCCATCGACCTTGATTGCAACCCCATCCCGGATGCGGCGATGACCTTGGCGGTGGCGGCACTCTTCGCTGACGGCAGCACAACCTTACGCAACATTGCCAGTTGGCGGGTAAAGGAAACCGACCGGATCACGGCGATGGCGACGGAATTGCGCAAGCTCGGCGCGACAGTGGAGGAGGGGGAAGATTACCTGCGCATCACGCCGCCCGCGCAGCTCCGGCACGCGGCGATCGATACCTACGACGACCACCGCATGGCGATGTGTTTCTCGCTGGCTGCATTCGGCGGGGCGGGGGTGCGCATCAACGATCCATCATGTGTGGCAAAAACTTTTCCGGACTATTTTAAAATGTTTAAGCAAATCAGCACCCCCGTTTCGGTCATCGCCATCGATGGCCCTTCCGCCTCCGGCAAGGGCACGGTGGCACAACGTGTGGCCGAGGCCTTGGGCTGGCATTACCTCGACAGCGGCGCGCTGTATCGGCTGCTTGGGCTGGCGGCACAACGTCACGGCGTGGCGCCGGACGACGAGGCGGGGCTGGCGGCACTGGCGAATGGGGTGGATATTTGTTTCGAGCAGGGCGACACATGGCTGGACGGGGAGAAAGTCGGTGACGAATTGCGCACCGAGGAAGCCGGTTTTGCAGCCTCTAAAATCGCGGTTTTGCCCGGGGTGCGCGCGGCTTTGCTTGATAAACAACGGGCTTTCCGCCGTGCGCCGGGGCTGGTGGCGGACGGGCGGGATATGGCGTCAGTGGTGTTTCCGGACGCGGTGCTGAAGATATTCCTCACCGCCAGCGCCGAAGCGCGCGCCGAACGCCGATATAAGCAGTTGAAAGAGAAAGGGATGGGTGCTAATATCGCCGCCCTTTTGCAGGATATACAGGCGCGCGACGAACGGGATATGCAACGCAGCGTGGCGCCCCTGCAACAGGCGCAAGGTGCAAGTCTGCTGGATACGACGCCGCTGAACATCGAGCAGGCCGTCGATGCGGTGCTGACACGATACCGTGCAGTGAATTGAAATTCGCGTAGCGATACCTTTGCTTCCTCGCCCGCTGGCGGGAGAGGATTGAGGAGAGGGTAACGGGCAACGAATTTGATAGTAAGAGCGGGTAAGTTCCATGCCCGTTGTGTTAGGCCCCGTCTGACTCTCCGTCATCCGGGTTGATAAACGAACCCCCGTGTTTTGCGGGATAATCTGAAAGTAGATCGAAAATGACCGCTGTCGCCGAAATGGAAAGTTTTGCCTCCCTGTTTGAAGAAAGCCTGAACCGCAAGGAAATGCGCGCAGGTGAACTGATCACCGCCCAAGTCGTTCGCGTCGAGCAGAACGTGGTCGTGGTCAATGCCGGACTGAAGTCCGAAAGTTATATCCCCGTCGAAGAATTCAAGGACGCAGCGGGCAATATCGAAGTCAAGGCTGGCGACTTCACTACTGTTGCGATCGAGTCGCTTGAGAACGGTTACGGCGAGACGCGCTTGTCGCGTGAGAAGGCCAAGCGCCTTGCAGCCTGGATCGATCTGGAACAAGCGATGGAAGAAGGCCGCATCGTCGAAGGTTACGTCAGCGGCAAGGTCAAGGGCGGTCTGACAGCGATGGTCAACGGCATCCGTGCCTTCCTGCCTGGTTCGCTGGTGGACATTCGCCCGGTCAAGGACACCACGCCGTTCGAAAACAAGACCATGGAACTCAAGGTCATCAAGCTGGATCGCAAGCGCAACAACGTGGTGGTGTCGCGCCGCGCCGTGCTGGAAGAAACCATGGGTGCGGATCGTGAATCCCTGCTGGAAAACCTGAAGGAAGGTGCGATTGTCAAGGGTATCGTCAAGAACATCACCGACTACGGCGCGTTCGTTGATTTGGGCGGTATCGATGGCTTGCTGCACATCACCGATCTGGCATGGCGCCGCGTCAAGCATCCGTCCGAGGTGCTGACCGTGGGCGACGAGATTGAGGCCAAGATCCTCAAGTTCGACCAGGAAAAGAACCGCGTTTCCCTCGGCATCAAGCAGATGGGCGACGATCCGTGGAATGGTCTGGCCCGCCGCTACCCGCAAGGCACACGCCTGTTCGGCAAGGTGACCAACCTGACCGACTACGGTTCGTTCGTCGAGATCGAGCAGGGCATCGAAGGTCTGGTGCACGTGTCCGAGATGGATTGGACCAACAAGAACGTGCATCCGTCCAAGGTTGTGGCGCTCGGCGACGAAGTCGAAGTGATGATCCTCGAAATCGACGAACAGCGTCGCCGCATCTCTCTGGGCATGAAGCAGTGCAAGTCCAATCCGTGGGATGACTTCGCCGCCAACCACCAGAAGGGTGACAAGGTCAAGGGCGCGATCAAGTCGATCACCGATTTCGGCGTGTTCATCGGTCTGGACGGCGGTATCGACGGCCTGGTGCATCTATCCGACCTGTCGTGGAGCGTCCCCGGCGAAGAAGCCGTGCGCAACTACAAGAAGGGCGATGATCTGGAAGCGGTCGTGCTGGCCATAGATGTGGAGCGCGAGCGCATCTCGCTCGGCATCAAGCAACTGGAAGGGGATCCGTTCGGCGGTTTCGTGACCGGCCATGACAAGGGCGCAATCGTTAACGGGGTGGTCAAGTCTCTGGATGCCAAGGGTGCAGTGGTGATGCTGGACGGCGATGTCGAAGCCTATCTGAAAGCCTCCGAAGTCTCGGTGGATCGCGTGGAAGACATCCGCAACCACCTGAAGGAAGGCGATACGGTCAAGGCGGTGATCATCAACGTGGATCGCAAGAACCGTGGTATCAATCTTTCCATCAAGGCGCTGGACAAGGCCGATACGGCGGCGGCGATGCAGAAGTTCGCGGCGGATAACACCAGCGCTTCCGGTACTACCAATCTGGGCGCGCTGCTCAAGGCCAAGATGGATTCCAGCAAGGCTGACGCGCAGTAACAAGGAGTGACCGGCATGACACGTTCCGACCTAATCGCCAAGCTGGCAGCCCGTCATCCGCAGTTGTTGGGCAAGGATGCCGAGCTGTCGGTCAAGGTTATTCTGGATAGCATGGCGGCGACGCTGGCACAGGGCGGGCGTATCGAGATTCGGGGCTTTGGCAGTTTTGCCCTGAACTACCGCCCGCCCCGCCTCGGGCGCAATCCCAAGTCGGGCGACAAGGTGCAGGTGCCGCCCAAGTATGTGCCGCACTTCAAGGCCGGCAAGGAGTTGCGGGAACGTGTGGATTACCCGCGGGTTTGAGCCGGATTGGCAATCCAAGATTGGCGGCGCATCGCGAGGTGCGCCGCCATTTTTTCGGGGTTCGTGCTATCTTTCCCCGTAGGTATTTAAGAAAGGAATGGTGATGGGTCTGGTAGCCTGGTTGTTGCGAATTGTGGTGTTTTTGCTGCTGCTCAGTTTCGCCCTTAAAAATAATGATCCGGTCACGCTGCGTTATTATTTTGGCTATGCGTGGACGACGACGCAGGTTGTGGCGCTGCTGGTTTTCTTTGCGCTTGGTATGCTGTTTGGTGTTCTGGCGATGGTGCAACCCTGGTTTCGCGCGCGCCGCGAGCTGGCGCACAGTGAGGGCGCTTTGCGCGCGGCACGGCAGGCGGCAGCGGAAGAAACCCGGCCGGAACCGGTTCCTGAAAAATAAAAGAAGATGGATTTTGAACCCTGGATGCTGCTGGCCTTCCCGCTCTTTTTCGGCATGGGCTGGCTGGCGGCGCGCATCGACATCAAGGAATTGCTGACTGAATCGAGCGCTTTGCCGCGCTCTTATTTTGATGGCCTGAACTTTCTCCTCAACGAACAGCAGGACCAGGCGATCGAGGCGTTCATCGAGGTGGTCAAAGTCGATCCGCAAACGATAGAGCTGCACTTTGCGCTGGGCAGCCTGTTCCGGCGCCGGGGCGAAGTGGATCGCGCCATCCGCATGCACCTCAATCTGGTTGAACGCCCCGATCTGGAGGAAGAAAGAAAACAACAGGCCTTGTTCGAGCTGGCACAGGATTATCTGAAGGGAGGCATTCTCGACCGCGCGGAAGACGCATTGCAGCGTCTGCGCGGTACTGAATATGAAAAGCCGGCCGCAGAATTTCTGCTCGATCTTTACCAGAAGGAAAAGGAATGGCTGAAAGCGATCGACGTCGGCCGCCGTCTTGAAGCGTTGACCGGGGAATCGCGGGGGCACCTGGCAGCCTTTTTCTATTGCGAGTTGGCAGCCCCTGAATTGGCGAAAAATCGGGACGAGGCGGCGTTTGCACACCTGGAGCAGGCGCTCACTGCCGATCCGAAAAATGTGCGCGCCAGCATCATGCTGGGGGATGCCGCGCTGGCTGCGGGCCGGGTGGCGGATGCTGTCGGGTACTGGAAAAACATTGAAAAGCAAAACCCGGAATATCTGCCGCTGGTGGCTGAGCGTTTGTTGGCGGCGCACCGGCAAATGGGCGACGGGGAGTCGGGGGAAACGCTGTTGCGCGGCTGGCTGCAACAGTATCCGTCGCTCGACCTGATGAATGTCTTGTTCGGCGCGGTGGTGGCGCGGGCCGGTGCCCTGGCCGCCTATCAGCTGGTGCGCGACGAACTGCGGCGCAACCCCAGCCTGCTCGGATTGGAAAAACTGCTGGAGGCGCAACTGCTGTCCTACCACGGCGAACGCCGCGGCGACCTCGAGCTGGTCAAGAGTCTGATCCATGACCGCACACGCAGTCTCGGCATGTACCGCTGCAGCCATTGCGGCTTCAAGGCGCGCCAGTTTTACTGGCATTGCCCGGCTTGCCACAGCTGGGACACCTACCGCCCGCGCCGCACCGAAGAAACCGGAGTTACCCCATGAACAATCCTAGAATCATTGTTGCGCTTGATTATCCGCAGGCCGCGCCCGCGCTGGCACTGGCGCATCGTCTGCAACCCGCGCTATGCCGTCTCAAGGTGGGCAAGGAGTTGTTCACCGCCGCCGGCCCGCAACTGGTCGGGCAATTGCAGCGGATGGGTTTCGAGGTATTCCTCGACCTGAAATTTCACGACATCCCGAACACCGCCGCGCAGGCTTGCAAAGCCGCCGCGTCGCTCGGGGTGTGGATGGTCAATGTGCACGCGCTGGGTGGCCGGCGCATGCTGGAGGCGGCGCGGGAGGCATTGGCGAATATTGAACGGCGTCCCAAACTGATCGCGGTGACGGTGCTCACCAGCATGGCGCAGGAAGACTTGCACGGCATCGGCATCAGCGCGACGCCGGCCGAGCTGGTGCTGCGATTGGCGCGCTTGACGCGCGACAGCGGACTGGACGGGGTGGTCTGCTCGGCGCAGGAGGCTGTCGGCTTGCGCGCCGAATGCGGCGCCGGTTTCTGTCTGGTCACACCGGGCATTCGTTCCGCCGACGCGGCCGCCGATGACCAATCGCGCATCATGACACCGCGCGCCGCGCTGGACGCGGGTGCAAGCTATCTGGTCATCGGCCGGCCGATCACCCGGGCCGCCGATCCGCTGGCTGTACTCGAACAGATTACAAATGATACGGGAGTCGGGGCATGAATCTGCCGACCTTCGACAAGGCGCGCATTCTGGTGGTCGGCGACGTGATGCTGGACCGCTACTGGTTCGGTGACGTGACCCGCATTTCACCGGAAGCGCCGGTGCCTGTGCTCAAGGTGAGCCGGGTGGAAGAACGTCCCGGCGGCGCGGCCAACGTGGCACGCAACATCGCCGAACTGGGCGCGCACTGCACCCTGTTGTCGGTGGTGGGGGTGGACGAAGCGGGCGATTGTCTGCAGGGCCTGCTGTCCGGTCAGGACAGGATAGATGCCATGCTGCACCGCGACGACACCGTTTCCACTATCGTCAAGTTGCGCGCCATCGCGCGCCAGCAACAATTGCTGCGCATCGATTTTGAGACCCCCCCCTGCCACGAAGTGTTGCAAGCCAAACTGGCCGATTTCAGCACCCGCTTGCCGCAGTGCGATGTGGTGCTGTTGTCCGATTATGGCAAAGGCGGGCTGACCCACATCGCCGAGATGATCCGGCTGGCGCGCGCGGCGGGCAAGCCGGTGCTGGTCGATCCCAAGGGCGACGACTATGCGCGCTACCGGGGCGCGACTCTGCTCACGCCCAACCGCAGCGAATTCCGCGCGGTGGTCGGCGCGTGGAAGAACGAGGCCGAAATGACTGCCAAAGCGCAAAAGTTGCGCATCGGGCTCGGTCTGGAATCGCTGCTGGTCACGCGCAGCGAGGAAGGCATGTCTCTGTTCCGCGAACAAGAGGTGCTGCACGAGCCGACGCTGGCGCGCGAAGTGTTCGACGTCAGCGGCGCGGGGGATACCGTGATTGCGGGGCTGGCGGTGATGCTGGCGAGCGGGGCAACGATGGCCGATGCGGTGCGCGTCGCCAACCGCGCAGCCGGGATCGTGGTGGCCAAGCTGGGCACGGCGACTGTTTCGCGGGCGGAAATTGTGGAGAGTATGGGGGGGTGATATGTATTACGTGGTGACGGGCGCAGCCGGTTTTATTGGATCGAATTTGGTCAAGGCGCTGAACGGGCGCGGCGCGACCAATATCATCGCAGTTGATAATTTGAGTAAGGCTGACAAGTTCAGAAATCTGGCCGATTGCGAGATTGCCGACTTTCTCGACAAGGAAGATTTCATCGGGCGTCTGGTGGGCGGCGACTTCGACGGCGAGATTTCCGTCGTGCTGCATCAGGGCGCGTGCTCCGACACCATGGAGAGCGACGGCCGCTACATGATGCAGAACAACTATCGCTATTCGCTGGATATTCTGGACTATTGCCAGTGCGAGGGGGTGCCATTGCTGTATGCCTCTTCCGCCTCGGTCTATGGCGGCGGCGGCGCTTTCAGGGAAAGCCGCGAATACGAGTCGCCGCTCAACGTGTATGCCTATTCCAAATTCCTGTTTGATCAGGTCGTGCGCCGCCGCTGGAGCGAGCGCACCGCGCAGATTGCCGGTTTCCGTTATTTCAATGTGTATGGCCCGCGCGAGCAACACAAAGGGCGCATGGCGTCGGTAGCGTTCCACTTTTTCAACCAGTATCGCGCCGACGGTTGCGTGAAACTGTTCGAGGGCTGCGACGGTTATCCCGATGGCGGGCAGCGGCGCGATTTCGTTTCGGTGGAGGACGTGGTCAAGGTCAACCTGCACTTTCTCGACCATCCCGAAAAATCCGGCATCTTCAACCTCGGCACCGGCAACGCGCAAAGTTTCAACGACGTGGCCGTTGCGGTTATCAATACCTTGCGAGCCGCGAATGGAGCGGATAAGCTGACGCTTGAGCAGATGCACCAGCAGCAGCTGATCCGCTACATTCCATTTCCGGAGGCTTTGCGCGGGAAATATCAGAGTTACACGCAGGCCGACATGACGGCCATGCGCGAAGTCGGTTATGCAGAGAAATTTCTGACCGTGGAGCAGGGCACGGGGAATTACGTGAATGACATGCTGGAGCAGTCCAAATAGGAGGATTGCGAAATAACATGCTGGAGCAGTCAACACAGGAGGAATCCGCGAACCGCGACTTTGGTCGCTTAACTTTGTGAAAGGAAACTGTGATGAAGAAACTGTTGCTATCTCTTTTTGTATCGTTGGCATTTTCCGGTATCGCCTATGCCGCCGTCGATCTCAACACCGCGACCAAGACTGAACTGGAATCGGTGAAGGGTATCGGCCCGTCCAAGGCTGAGGCCATCATCGAATACCGCAAGCAGCACGGCTCCTTCAAGAAGATCGACGACCTGAGCCGGATCAAGGGATTCGGCGACAAGTCCGTGGAAAAATTGCGCGGCGAAGTAGCCGTGGGCAGCGCGGATAGGCCGGCCGACAAGTAGTGCTTCAAACAAGCCTGTTTGGCGGTGAGCCGAACAGGCTTGACAGTTCCTTCGGCATTTTCATGATTCTTTCAGCAACGGAATATTCCCGCGATTATCATTCGGTATCGCGTAACCGAAAGCAACCGATGTACAAAACTCTGGACGACCACGTTGGCAACACACCGCTGGTCAGACTCAAACGCATTCCCGGCAATACTTCCAACGTGATCCTCGCCAAGCTGGAAGGCAATAATCCGGCCGGTTCGGTAAAAGACAGACCGGCGCTGTCGATGATCCGCCGTGCGCAAGAGCGCGGCGTGATCAAGCCGGGCGACACGCTGATCGAAGCGACCAGCGGCAACACCGGCATAGCGTTGGCGATGGTGGCGGCGATGCGCGGCTACCGGATGATCCTGGTGATGCCCGAGAACCAGAGCGTGGAGCGCCGCCAGACCATGCGCGCGTTTGGCGCGGAACTGGTGCTTACGCCCAGGGAGGGCAGCATAGAAATGGCGCGCGATACTGCCGAAAAAATGCGCGACGAGGGACGCGGTATCATCCTCGACCAGTTTGCCAATCCGGACAATCCGCTGGCGCATTATGAAGGCACTGCGCCTGAAATCTGGCGCGATACAGAGGGCCGCATCACCCACTTCGTCAGTAGCATGGGCACCACCGGCACCATCATGGGCTGCTCGCGTTTCTTCAAGGGAAAAAATCCGGCAATCCGGATCATTGGTGCGCAGCCGGAAGCGGGCGCGCAAATCCCCGGCATCCGCAAATGGCCGGAGGCCTATCTGCCAAAAATCTACGACCCGCGGAATGTGGACCAGATCGAATATGTCGGCCAGCCGGAAGCGGAAGAGATGACGCGCCGGCTGGCGCGCGAGGAGGGGATATTCTGCGGCATTTCCTCCGGCGGCGCGTTGGCCATCGCCTTGCGCGTTTCGCAACAGGTCGAGAATGCGACCATCGTGTTCATCGTGTGCGACCGCGGCGAACGTTATCTTTCCACCGGCGTGTTTCCGGCCTGATCAATTTTCCAATGCGATGCGTTGCCGTGCCAGCGGCGGGTTCTGCGCGAAATAGCGCTTAATGCCTTCCAGAATTGCGCCCGCCATCTTGTCCTGATACCCCTCGTCGCGCAGACGTTTTTCCTCCTCCGGATTGCTGATGAAGGCAGTCTCGACCAAGATCGATGGGATGTCCGGCGATTTCAACACGGCGAAGCCGGCCTGTTCGACATGTCCGCGATGCAGGGTGTTCACGTCGCGCAGCTCGTCCAGCACATGGCGCGCCAGCTTCATGCTGTCGTTGATGGTGGCTGTCTGGGTCAGATCAAGCAGGGTGCGCGCCAGATAGGGGTCTTGCACCGCCAGATTCACCCCGCCGATCAGGTCTGCCTCATTTTCCTTTTTTGCCAGCCAGCGCGCGCTGGCGCTGGTTGCGCCGCCCTCGGACAGGGCGAACACCGACGAGCCGCGCGCGCGGGGTTTGACGAAGGCATCGGCGTGGATCGAAACGAACAGATCGGCATGCGCCTGGCGCGCCTTGGCCACCCGCCCGACCAGCGGAATGAAATAGTCGCCGTCGCGGATCAGGATTGCGCGCATGCCGGGCGTGGCGTCGATCTGCGCTTTCAGGCGGCGCGCGATGGCCAGGGTCACATTTTTCTCGCGCGAGCCGCGCCGTCCGCGCGCGCCCGGGTCTTCGCCGCCGTGACCCGCATCCACCGCCACCAGCAGCAGGCGGTTGCGCAACTCCAGTGCCTCGGGCGTGGCGGGGGTTGCCGGGGCGGGAGGCGCGGCAACTCCCGCGCTGCCCGCCAGCGGCGCGTTCGCGCCGAGTTTCTGCTCCCTCTGTTCGGCCAGTGCCATCAGCGGGTCAATCGGCGTGGCCGGATAAATGTCCAGCACCAGACGGTGGCCATAGTCACCGACCGGGTTGAGACTGAACAATTGCGGTTTGACCTCGGCCTTCAGATCGAACACCAGACGCACCACGCCCGGTTTGAAACGGCCGATGCGCAAACTACGGATGTAGGGATCGTCGCTGCTGACCTTGCTGCCCAGTTCGTTCAGGATCGCGTTCAGCTCGACGTTTTCCAGATCGACGACCAGGCGCGCCGGCTCGGCCAGGGTGAACATGTTGTAGGCGAGAAGCTGTTTCGACTCCAGTGTAAGCCGGGTGTAATCCTGCGCCGGCCACAGCCGCACCGAGCTGACCGCCACTTCGGCTTGCGCGGGTGCCAGCCAGAGCAGGGTCAGCCCGAGCAGTGCCAGTGTTTTTACAAATCGTTCAAACATTCCTGTCCTGTGTCACTGTTGGCATGGAAGGTGAGGGCGCGCCCGTGCGGCAATATCTGCAAATCCAGCGTGAGGTCGGCCGCCGGCAACAGACCGGCGGCCTGCTGCGGCCATTCCACCAGGCAGATATTGCACCTGTCGAATTCATCGCGGAACCCCGACGATTCCCACTCTTCCGCATCGCGGAAACGGTACAGATCGAAGTGGCGCAAGTGTAACCCGCCCGCTTCGTAGTGTTCAACCAGGGTGTAGGTCGGGCTTTTCACACGCCCCGCAAAACCCAGCGCGCGCAGCACGCCGCGCACCAGCGTGGTCTTGCCCGCACCGAGGTCGCCGTGCAGATAAATCATCAGCCCCGGTCGCAACACTGACGCCAGACGGGCGGCAAAGTTCAGCGTCGCAGTCTCATCGGGCAGGTCGATTGCCGGCTCCCGCCGTGCGGCGGAATGCCCGCTTACCCCACTTCGGCTATGATTCGGTGTATGCAAACAAACGTACCCCACGTGGATTTGGTTGAGCTTGCCGCGCGCATCAAAACGTGGGGCAAGGCACTCGGTTTTCAGCTGGTCGGCATCGGCGACACCGAACTCGGCGCGGCCGAGACACATTTGCTGCAATGGCTGGCAGACGGTCGGCACGGCGCGATGGATTATATGGCAAAACACGGCGCCAAACGCGCGCGCCCGGCAGAGCTGCTGCCGGGCACGTTGCGCGTGATCTCGCTGTGCATGAATTATTATCCGGAAAATTCACGGGACACACAGGCGCTGTTGGCCGACGGCGAGCGCGCATTCATTTCGCGCTATGCGCTGGGGCGCGACTATCACAAGGTGCTGCGCCACCGGATGCAACAGTTGGCACAGCAAATTATCGCCGCCGCACCGGCCGCGTCCTGCCGCGTGTTCACCGATTCCGCCCCGGTGCTTGAAGTCGAGCTGGCGCACAAAGCCGGCCTCGGCTGGCGCGGCAAGCACACTTTGCTGCTGTCGCGCGAGCACGGCTCGTATTTTTTCCTGGGCGAGATTTTCATCAACCTGCCGTTGCCGGTCGATACGGCGGAAGGGAACCATTGCGGCAGTTGCCGCGCCTGTCTTGACATCTGCCCGACGCAGGCCATCACCGCGCCCTATCAACTCGATGCGCGGCGCTGTATCTCCTATCTCACCATTGAACTCAAAGGCAGCATGCCGCCGGAGTTGCGCCCGCTCATTGGCAACCGCATCTACGGCTGCGACGACTGCCAGATGGTGTGCCCGTGGAACCGCTTTGCACAGGCCGCCGACGAGGAGGATTTTGCGGTGCGCAACAGGTTGGATGATGTTTCGCTGGTTGACCTGTTCGGCTGGAGCGAAGCCGAGTTTCGGGCGCGGCTGGCGGGCAGTGCCATTTACCGCATCGGCCATGAACAATGGCTGCGCAACATCGCGGTCGCGCTGGGCAATGCGCCGACCACGGCGGAAGTGGTGAATGCCCTGCAGCAGCGCGCCGCTGACCCCTCCGAACTGGTGCGGGAACATGTCGCCTGGGCGCGGCAGCGCCACGCGCCAGCCACTGGTTAGCGCAGTCCTTTCCTGCTACCATCGCCCCCCCGATAAATCCCCTGGCGCGGGTTCATCCCTTGTCCCGCGCCGTACTTTGCAACTTCTGATATTCAATGAGCAATTCCCCTGTGCAAGCCGTGCGCGGCATGAATGACATCCTGCCCGATGAGGCGGGGTTGTGGTTGTGGTTCGAGGAGGTGATGCGCGACTGGCTGGGAAGCTATGGCTACCGCAACATCCGCATGCCGTTGCTGGAACCGACGGCGCTGTTTAAGCGAGCCATCGGCGAAGTGACCGATATTGTCGAAAAGGAAATGTACAGTTTCGAGGACAGCCTGAACGGCGACCAGCTCACTCTGCGCCCCGAAGGGACGGCATCGTGTGTGCGCGCGGCGTTGCAGCACAATCTGCTGTACAACGCGCCACAGCGCCTGTGGTACGCGGGGCCGATGTTCCGCCACGAACGCCCGCAGAAGGGGCGCTACCGCCAGTTTCACCAGGTGGGCGTGGAGGCGCTGGGCTTTGCCGGACCGGACATCGATGCCGAGCAGATCGTGATGTGCGCGCGGCTGTGGCGCAAGCTGGGCCTGCGCGACGTGGCGCTGCAGATCAACACGCTGGGTGACGCGGCTGCGCGCCAGCGCCATCGCGAGAAACTGATCGCGTATTTCGAGCAACACAGGGAGGCGCTGGATGCCGATGCTCAGCGCCGTCTGCACAGCAATCCCCTGCGCATCCTCGACAGCAAGAACCCGGCGATGCAGGCACTGGTGGAAGGTGCGCCGAAACTGATGGACGAATTGGAAGCGGAGGCGCTGGCCCATTTCGACGCGGTGCAATCGATCCTGCGCCGCCACGATATCGCGTTCAAGATCAATCCGCGTCTGGTGCGCGGGCTGGATTATTACAATCGCACGGTGTTCGAGTGGGTGACCACGCGCCTCGGCGCGCAGGGCACAATCTGCGCCGGCGGCCGCTTCGACGGTCTGATCGGGCAGATCGGCGGCAAGCCCGCGCCGGCCTGCGGTTTCGCCATGGGGATCGAACGTCTGCTGGCACTGCTGCAGGAAGATGGCATGCAGTCTCCGCCCGCCGCGCCGGATGTGTATCTGGCGCATCAGGGCGAGACGGCAGATGTGCTGGCGGGCACGGTGGCGGAAGCGCTGCGCGACGCCGGACTGAAGGTGGTGTTGCATTGCGGCGGCGGCAGTTTCAAGGCGCAGATGAAGAAGGCAGACAGCAGTGGCGCTGCATGCGCGGTCATCATCGGCGACGACGAAGCGGCCGCCAGCGCGGCAACCCTCAAGCCCTTGCGCGGCGGTGCGCAACAACTTGTCGCGCTGGCTGATTTGGCGCAACAAATTTTTTGTTTGAAAAATTAAAGGAATTCAAAATGGCTGAACTGGATTTGCACGAACAGGAACAGGTTGATGCCTTCAAGGCATGGTGGAAA
>PCWU01000062.1:0-717 GCA_002787455.1 Gallionellaceae bacterium CG11_big_fil_rev_8_21_14_0_20_60_62
ACTTCGGCACGCCGGGCACGTTGTCCACCGTATCGCCCACCAGCGCCAGATAATCCACGATGCGCTCGGGCGGCACGCCGAACTTGGCGGTCACTCCCGCCTCGTCCAGCACTTCGTTGCTCATGGTGTTGACCAGCGTGACCTGTGAATTGACCAGTTGCGTCAGGTCCTTGTCACCGGTGGAAATGATGCAGCGCGCGCCGGCCTTCGCGGCTTGTTGCGCCAGGGTGCCGATCACGTCGTCGGCTTCCACACCGTCCACCATCAGGATGTTCCAGCCGGCTGCCGCGACCGCTTCGTGCAGCGGTTCGATCTGCAGGCGCAGGTCGTCCGGCATCGGCGGGCGATGCGCCTTGTATTCGGGATACCAGTCGTCGCGAAACGTCTTGCCCTTCGCATCGAACACGCAGGCGCTATAATCCGCCGGAAAGTCGGCGCGCAGTTTGCGCAACATGTTGAGCACGCCGTGGATCGCGCCGGTCGGCTCGCCCTGCGGGCTACGCAGGTCGGGCATGGCGTGGAAGGCGCGGTAAAGATAGGACGAACCGTCCACCAACAACAGGGTTTTCAATTTAGGAATCCGCAATGAACAACGATGTGAAATTACCGCCGGAACAATCGCCCGAGATGATGCAGTCGAAAGAGTCCTGGCGGGTGTTCGGCATTATGTCAGAATTCGTCTCCGCGACCGAACGCCTGAACAATATCCACCCGGCG
>PCWU01000062.1:730-4054 GCA_002787455.1 Gallionellaceae bacterium CG11_big_fil_rev_8_21_14_0_20_60_62
GAGCACGATCACGCGTATTACAAGCTGGCGGAAGAAATCTCGCGCCTGCTGTCGGACGCCGGCTTCTCGGTGATCTCCGGCGGCGGTCCCGGCATCATGGAAGCCGCCAACAAGGGCGCGTTTTACGGCAAGTCGCCCAGCGTCGGCCTCAACATCCAGTTGCCGCACGAGCAGCACAATAACCCGTACCAGAACATCAGCCAGACCTTTCACCACTTCTTCACGCGCAAGGTGATGTTCGTCAAATTTGCCAGCGCTTATGTGGTGATGCCGGGCGGTTTCGGCACCCTGGACGAGCTGATGGAAGCGCTGACCCTGGTGCAGACCGGCAAGACGCGGCGCATCCCGATTATTCTGGTCGGCAGCGGTTTCTGGGGCGGCATGCTGGAGTGGTTTAAGACTTCCCTGTTGCGGGAAGGGATGATTCATGCGGAGGACCTCGACCTGATCCATCTCATCGACGAGCCGGAACAGGTCGTGGCCGCCATTTTCAAATATTACGAAACGCGCGGCTTCGAGCCTTCGGCAGCGGAACGCGAAATGCAACTCAACCTCTAACCCGGGAAACCCCCATGCGCCAATCTATCCTGTTGCTCGCCTGCCTGCTCACTCCGCTCGCCGTCCGGGCTGCCGACCAGCCGCCGATTCCGCCCGACGTCAGCGGCGACGCCACCGCCCAGCCCGAAGTGACCATCACCCGCGAGGGCGGACAGATGGTGGAAGAGTATCGCGCCAACGGCAAGCTCTACATGATCAAGATCACGCCGAAACACGGGCTTCCCTACTATCTGGTGGATGATCGGGGTGACGGCAAGTTCTCGCGCCATGAAGGCCTGGATTCCGGCCTGCGTGTGCCGCGCTGGACCCTGTTCAGCTTCTAAGCGGCACGCACCATGGCTGTTTTTACCCGCGTTACCGATGCCGAGATCACGGCCTGGTTGTCCCATTATTCGCTCGGCACACTGCAAGCCTTGCAGGGCATCCCGGCGGGAATCGAGAACACCAATTATTTTGTCACCACCAGCAATGGCCGCTTCGTCCTCACCCTGTTCGAGAAGCTGACTGCGGATGAGCTGCCGTTCTATCTGAATCTGATGGCGCATCTGGCGCGCCACGGCATCCCTTGCCCGGCGCCGATGGCCGATCGGCACAACCGGTTTCTGGGCGATCTGAACGGCAAGCCGGCCTGCATCGTCAGCCGGCTGCACGGCAAATCGACTCTGCAACCGACCGTGGCGAATTGCGCCTCGGTCGGCGCGATGCTGGCACAACTGCACCTTGCCGGACAAAGCTTCGGCGAACGGATGGCAAACCCGCGCGGGCCTGTCTGGCGCGCGCAGGCCGCCGCCGAGGTTACCCTCTTCCTGCCGGCGGAGAATGCCGCCCTGCTGCGCGAGGAGATCGCCCTGCACGCGCACAACGACTCCGGCGACTTGGTGCAAGGCGTGATCCACGCCGACCTGTTCCGCGACAACGTGCTGATGGACGGTGAGCGCATCGGCGGGCTGATCGACTTTTATTTCGCCTGCAATGACGCGTTGCTCTACGACGTGGCGATCACCGTCAACGACTGGTGCGCGGGCGCAAACAGCACACCGGATGCCACGCGCACCCGCGCCCTGTTGCGAGCCTACGACGCGGTGCGCCCGTTCTCGGCGGCGGAAGCCGCCGCCTGGCCAATGATGCTGCGCCTGGCGGCGCTGCGCTTCTGGCTGTCGCGCCTGTACGATCTGCACCTGCCGCGCGACGGTGAACTGGTCAACGCGCACGACCCGGCTCATTTCGAGCGCATTCTGAAGCATCACAT
This sequence comes from Gallionellaceae bacterium CG11_big_fil_rev_8_21_14_0_20_60_62, assembly GCA_002787455.1. Taxonomy (GTDB): domain Bacteria; phylum Pseudomonadota; class Gammaproteobacteria; order Burkholderiales; family Gallionellaceae; genus Sideroxyarcus. The sequence continues at coordinate 2,538 of PCWU01000062.1, forward strand.
CACAAACAAAATCCTGGTCTGGCTATAAGAGAACATCATGGAAATTCGCAAACTAAATGCCGCGCGCGGCTGGCTCTGGATCAGCCACAGCATACAACTGTTGCAACGCAACCCGATGTTCGGCATCGGCGGCGCGCTGGGCAGCATGCTGGTGGTGCTGATCGCGCTGACGTTGCCGCTGTTTGGCCCGCTCATTGCGGTCGCCCTGCTGCCCGTCATGCTGGCCGGCTATATGCGCCTGTGTCGCGCGCTGGAACAAAACGAAAGCGCCGATTTGTCGCTGCTGCTCGCCGGATTTAAACAGCACACGCGCAATCTGGTCGCGCTGGGCGCCTTCCTGATGCTGGGTATGTTTTTCATCTCCGCCCTGATGGTATTCGTCGGCGGCGATAGCTTCTCCGCCCTGATGGAGCAGGTGCACGGCGCACAGGATGTGCAGGTGCTGATGGATGCGCTGGCCGGCGCCGACAGCCAGGTATCGCTCGCCATCCTGCTTGGCTTCTCGCTGATGCTGGTGCTGATTGCGGCCTGGCAATACGCGCCGATTCTGGTGTTCTTCAGCGGCATTCCCCCGTGGCTGGCGTTGCAGGCCAGTTTCCTCGGCACGCTGCGCAACATCCTCCCGTACACGGTGTACAGCCTCATCATGCAAGTCCTTGCCATGCTGCTCGGTATTCTGCCCTTTGGCCTTGGCATGCTTGTGTTGTTGCCGCTCGGCCTCGCCTCGCTCTATGTCAGCTACCGCAACATCTTTCCGTGGCTGGATGAGCCGAAAATTTCCGCAACCCAAGAAAGTTAGGCCATGCAATACAACCCCGAACCGCTCGCAAGACAACTGGCGCAGGCGCCGCACAACCTGTTCATCATCGGTCTGTTCATCTTCGACCTGTTCATGACGCCCGCCGTGATCGGCCTCAAGATCGGCATGATCGGCCTGCTCATTCCGCTGGTCTGTTCCGGCGCGCTACTGGCCTGGATCTGGTGGCGCGGCCGCCGCGCGACCGACTGGTTTGTCGCCATGCACTGGCGCCTGTCCTGGGCGCGCGGACGTCTGCTGCTGCTCGCCTATGCGGTTTCCGCTGTGCTGATCCTGCTGGCCTGGCTATTGAGCCTGACCTCGAACGACCCGCACATGGGACACATCATCTGGACCGCGCTCACCCGTATCGCGCTGTTGCCGACGCTGGTCATGGTGATGGTGACTGCGGTGATGGAATTCAGTGCAGCGTCTCAAGCGGCCAAAGGCGAAGTGCCGGACAAGCTGGCGGCGAAATATCCGCCGCCCGCCGCAGGCTGATCACGCCTGCTTGAACTCGTCGTAGGCACGCAACACTTCCCCCGCATACATCAGCGACGGGCCGCCACCCATATACACCGCAACCGACAACATCTCGTTGATCTGTTCGCGCGTGGCACCCAACCGCACCAGAGTCCGCACGTGATATGCGATGCAGCCTTCGCAGCGCGTCGAGACTGCAATCGCGGCAGCGATCAGCTCCTTGTCCAGCGCGGAGAGC
>PCWU01000110.1:0-2550 GCA_002787455.1 Gallionellaceae bacterium CG11_big_fil_rev_8_21_14_0_20_60_62
CCAGGCTTCACCGCCTGCGAGGCTCGCCAGCGATGGCGCGCCTGTTGTCGTGCTTGCGCAAAACTCAAATGTCGCTACTCGCTCCGAAGCGCCCGCTGCCCAGGCGGCGACTGAACCGAAACCCGCAGCCAAGGCTGAACCGACGGCGGCGCAGTTGCAAAGCGCGGTCGAGAACATCAACAAGGCTTTGCAGCAGTCGAACAAGAACCTGGAATTCAGTGTGGACGAGGAAAGCCGAAAACCCGTGGTCAAACTGGTCGATTCGGAAACCGGCGATGTGATTCGCCAGTTTCCCTCGGACGAGATGCTGGCGATCTCGAGAGCCATCGGTCAGATGCAGGAACAATTGCAACAGGCGACATTAAACAAGGGGCAGGCGCAAAGTGCGCAAGGTCTGCTGGTCAAACAGCAGGCTTAGGCACTGAACGCGGACAACCATCATGGCAACCAACTCGGTAACCGGCTCGACCAATCTTGACATCAACAGCATCGTCAGCCAGTTGATGACGGTCGAGCGGCAGCCGATCAACCGGCTCGATCAGAAGGAAGCAGCCTTCCAGGCCAAGCTTTCCGCTTTCGGCAGCGTCAAGGGGGCAGTCTCCGGATTCCAGACCGCGTTGCAGGGGTTGAGCAGCGCGAGTTTCCAGCGCCTCAATGCGTTCTCCTCCGACAGCACGACCGTTTCAGCCGCAGCCACCAGCTCAGCGGTGGCCGGCACTTATTCCATTGAAGTGAGCGCGCTGGCACAAGCGCAGAAGCTGGTTGCCACCGGGCAAACCAGCAGCACTGCGGCCATCGGCACCGGTGCTGCGACGGTGCTCACTTTTGACTTTGGCAGTATCAGCGGCGGCACTTTCGATGCGGTTACCGGGCAATACAGCGGCGCCGCTTTCGCCGGCAACGGCAATGGTGTCAAAACTCTCACCCTCAACGCCGGCAACAACACTTTGGAGGGTATCCGCGATGCGATCAACGCCGCCAATATCGGCATCAGTGCCTCGCTAATCAACGACGGTGGCGCCAACCCTTACCGGCTGGCTCTATCAATAAATGAGAAGGGGGCGGGCAACAGCCTCAAGATCAGCACCGACGGCGGCGATGCCGCGATCGACACCCTGCTCGCGCACGATCCGGCAGGGGTGCAAAACCTGTCGCAGACGGTGGCCGCGCAAAATGCGGCGCTGAAGATCGACGGCGTGGCGGTAAGCAAACCGACCAACACGATGAGCGATGCGATTCAGGGGGTGACCCTGAACCTGGCTAAAATCACCACTGCACCCGTTAATTTGAGCGTGAGCAAAGACACAACGGGCATCAGCGCATCGGTGAACACCTTCGTCAAGGCGTACAACGATTTGTCGGCCACACTGCAAAATCTTTCCGCCTTCGATGCCGTCAGCCGGCGCGGCGCAATCTTGCAGGGTGATTCCACGGTGCGTACTTTGCAATCACAGTTGCGCGGCCTGTTGTCCCATCCGGTCACCGGAGCAGGCTCACTCAGCACCCTGTCGGATCTCGGCGTCAGCTTTCAAAAAGACGGCACACTGGCGCTTGATCAGGGCAAATTAAACACTTCTCTTGCCGGTAATCTGACGGATGTGGCGAACCTGTTCACCTCAAGCGGCGGCTACGCCACCATCCTCGGTGTCTGGGCGAGCAAAACACTCGCCAGTGAGGGCCCCCTCAGCAGCCGCAGCGATGGGCTGGGGCAAAGCATCAAGCAGCTCGGCACACAGCGGGCCGCGCTGGAAAACCGTTTGATCGGCATTGAGCAGCGTTACCGAACCCAATTTACCGCGCTCGACAGCCTGTTGAGCAGCATGAATCAAACCAGCACTTTCCTGTCGCAGCAATTGGCCAATATCAGCAACTTGAACTAGGAGAAATATCATGAACGCGCGTACTGCCATCAATACTTATGCCAAAGTGGGAGTGGAATCCGGCGTCGCCGCGGCCGATCCGCACAAGCTGATCGCCATGTTGTACCAGGGCGCATTACTGGCCATCGCCAACGCCAGGAATGCAATCCTGCGCAAGGATATCGCGGGCAAGGGCGCAGCCATCTCCAAGGCAATTCTGATCATTGAAGAAGGCCTGAAGACCAGCCTGGACCGCAAAGTGGGCGGCGATTTGGCGCAAAACCTGGCCGACCTGTACGACTACATGGAAAACCGTCTGCTGCAGGCGAATCTGCACAACGACACGCGCATCCTGGACGAAGTGGCGCAACTGCTCAACGATTTGAAAACCGCGTGGGATGAAATCCGCCCGCACAGCCATGTGCCGCGCGCCGAAGCCGCGCCCGCCCTCGTCCTCAACAAACCCGCCGCGCTGGTGTACGGAAGAGCATGAACATGAACGACGTAATCAAAGCCTATCAATCACTGTCCGCCATCACCGGCCAAATGCGGGCCGCCGCCGCATCGGGCGAGTGGGATGAACTGATCGCGCTGGAAAAGGAATGCGCGCGCCGGGTCGCGCAACTCAAACCGCGCGACGGCGTGCCCGCCGACGAGTCGGCGCGCCGGGAAAAAGCGGCGCTGATCCGCA
>PCWU01000110.1:2562-5774 GCA_002787455.1 Gallionellaceae bacterium CG11_big_fil_rev_8_21_14_0_20_60_62
CGATCCGCGAGCAAACCGAGCCGTGGATGCGCCAATTGCAACAGATCATGCAAAGCGCGCGCAGTGAACAGCGTCTGCACAACGCTTATCTCACGCAAGGCTGACGTTTACGCGATGAGCCATGCTGCCAGCCGACCTGCTCACCGCCACGCTTAACCGCTTCACCCAGCCTGATAAACCACTGATCGCGGTTACCCCGGACCAGAAAAATCCTGCCGCCGCGCTCAAGCTGGAGATCGGCCAGCAAGTGCAGGCAACGGTGCAAGCCAAAGTCGCTCCCGGCGTATTTCAAGTGCGCATCGCGGAGCGCACGATACAGATGCAGTTGCCCGAATTTGTGCGTGGCGGTGATTTGATTTCGTTGCGCGTCGTTGCGTTGCAACCGCGCCTGGCCTTCTCCCTCGCCGCCTCCAGCAATCCGCTTTCAACCTCGGAACAACTTGGTTCCACCGCGCGTCTGTTGTCATCTCTGGCACAGCAACCGATGCGTCAGGACTATGTGCCTGCGGCACAGCGCGCGCCCTTGTGGATCAACACGAAAGAAATCCTCAATACCGGGGAATTGGCCGGGAAATTGCATAATGCACTGAGCCACAGCGGTCTGTTTTACGAGTCGCACCAGGCGCAATGGATCGCCGGCCAGCGCACCACGCCGCAATTGTTGCAGGAGCCGCAAAATCAGTTACCGCACCCGGCCGCCGCCGACTCCGCCAACCCGCGCGCCGCCAACCTACCCGAGCCGCTGCAGACCATCGTGCAACAACAACTGCATGCGCTGGAAAATAAACAGGTGGTATGGCAAGGCCAGGTGTGGCCGGGACAGGAGATGCGCTGGGAGGTGGGCGAAGAATCCGGACAGCCGCCAGCCACCCAGGATGAAAAAAACTGGTTCACCAAATTGCAACTGGACTTGCCTACTTTGGGCGGCATCAGCGCCAGCTTGCGCTTCAACGGCACAGCCGTCGCCTTTGAGATCGAGGTCGGCAACGCGGCGGCGACGCAAACATTGCTGGAGGCCAGTGCGCAACTGGTGTCGGCTTTGAACGCACGCGGGGTGCCGGTGCTGCAAACCCAAATCCGGCAGGCCGCGGAGTCCGCCGAATGAACGAATTGGTCAAGCGCCAGATGGCGGTCGCCCTCGCCTATCGCAACGGCGAGAGTGCACCCCGCGTGGTAGCCAGCGGGCGCGGACTGATCGCGCAGGCAATCATCGAGCGCGCGCACCAGCACGGCATCTATGTGCACGAATCGGAAGAACTGGTTGCCTTGCTGATGCAGGTTGAACTGGATCAGCACATTCCGCCCGCGCTGTATCTGGCGGTGGCAGAGCTGCTGGCCTGGCTATACCGCTTGGAACGGGGAGAAATCCCCGCTATTCGCCCTTCTGCTTCGGCGCTCTAGGCGCTACCATCCGCCCACTTGCGTCAATCCGGGTTTTGTCATGCACCACAAGGAAATACCGCTAAAGATCGAAGTCGTCACCGCGGATGAGGAAAACGATTTCATCCTGCGCGACGAGAAAGAAATACTCGCCGTATTGCGCGATGTCGTTGACCGGCGCAGCCGCGTCGCGCTGTATTACAACGACGACAACAGCATGGTGCTGACCCTGTTGCTGGCGGCCGATGAAAGCGGCGTGTGGGTGGATGCTGCCGCCAGCCCGATTGACAACCGCCACATCGAACGCAGCAACCGCATCGTTTTTATCAGCACCCACAACCAGGCAAAAGTGCAATGGGTTTCCGCCGAGGTTACGCAGGGACTGTTTCAAAACAGGTCCGCGTTTTTTCTGCCCCTGCCGCGCAGATTGCTGCGCCTGCAGCGGCGGAATTATTATCGCCTGCTCAACCGCGAACCGGATGCGCTCAAGTGCTACATCCACGCCCACCCGCAACCGGCGCGCACCCGCCATCTGTTGACCGTCATGGATATCAGCATCGGCGGTGTGGCGCTGGTCTGCGTGGAGAACGATGTCCAACTGGAAGTCGGCAAGCGTTACACCGACTGCGAAATCGAGCTGCCCGGCATCGGCAACATCCATCCGGTGATTGAAGTAAAAAGCCTGTTCGAAGTAACCGGCCGGAACGGCGAAGTCAAACGCCGCGCCGGATGCGAATTCATCCAGCCGAATGGCGACACCGTGATGAAATTGCAACGCTATGTCGCTCAAGTGCAACAGCAACTGGCGAAAAAAAAACTCGGTGAATAGCTTTGAATCAGTGTTGCGGACCGGGTTTTAACCCGACAAACCCTAAAACACGTACCACCATGCACTCAAAGTAAAGAAGGAAAGCAGGAGCCCAACCGCCACCATCAGGTTCGCCAGCGGCGGATCGAGGTCGTGCTCGCTCGCCACAATGGCGGCAGTGATCATCGGCGGCATCGCCGCCTCGAACAGGGTGACCTGAATCGCCAGTCCCTGCGCGCCGAGCATTTGGACATACAGCAGCCAGATCGCCAGCGGCGCGAGAATCAGTTTGAAACCCAGTCCCAGTGCCAGATTGCGCCGGTGTTCGGCCAGATGTCCCAGACGCAACTGCATCCCCACCGACAACAAAGCCAGCGGCGCCAGCGTGTCGCCCAGACGCTTGAGCAACGTAAAAAACCAGTCGGCGTATTCAAGCGGGATCAGCAGCAATGCAATGAGCAGGGAAATAAAGGGCGGGAAAAGTGCAATGCGCTTGAAAATCTGCACTGCCGTCGGCCTGCCGGAGGAATAGATTCCCGCGACCGTGATGCCCACCACCGAGAGTACCAGGAACGATCCGAGCTGGTCCGCGATGATGGCGGTTGACAGGCCGTCCTTGCCGTAAAACGCCTCGACCATCGGCAGGCCGAAGAACGAAGTATTGCCCAACCCGCCGGTCAGCATCAGCGCGCCGGTGGTCGCGCGCGAAAGTCGCAGCCGGCGCCCTAGCAGCCAGAAGAATCCCGCGGCCAGGCAAAATACCAGCCATGCCATCGCCGCAATCAGCACGACATCACCGGATATTTTCAGTTCATGGACGTAAAGCAGGGTCAGCGCGGGCAGCGAGACATGGATGATGAAACTGTTGAGCGTCGCCGGGGCATTTTCCGGCATGCGCTTGAAGCGGCGCAGTAACACACCGGCAATGAAGCAGAGAATGAGCAGGAGAAGATTGTTCAATTTATACCGAGCCGATTTGGTTTCATTCAGAAGGTTGTTTGCGGGTCGGATTCGAATCTGACCG
>PCWU01000110.1:5787-6106 GCA_002787455.1 Gallionellaceae bacterium CG11_big_fil_rev_8_21_14_0_20_60_62
CGACCTACAAAACCACCGCGACCTGTGACTTACATGCCAATCTTGGCGCTGATGAACGCCTTCAACTTGGCCACATCCGCGTCCATCACCTCACAGCACTGCGGCAAGTCCTCGATCCCTTCCAGTGCCGCCGGGCGTTCCGGTTCGCGCCCCAATGCCTCCCGGATGGTCTCGGCGAATTTGGCGGGCAATGCAGTCTCCAGACAGATGAGTGGCAGACTGGGGCGGCGCTGTTCCAGTCCCACTTTCAGACCATCCGCGGTATGCGTGTCCACCATCACGCCATACTCTTCCCACACCTCGCGGATCGTCTTGAGTC
>PCWU01000110.1:6137-6483 GCA_002787455.1 Gallionellaceae bacterium CG11_big_fil_rev_8_21_14_0_20_60_62
AAAAATGAAACTTCGGCAGCTCATTCCAATAAGCAGTGTGCTTGATGTCGAACGACCCGCCCGCCTCCACCTTGCGCCAGAACTCGCGCACCTGCGCCCCGTCACGCCCGACCAAATCAAACATGAAGCGCTCGAAGTTCGAAGCCTTGGAAATATCCATCGAAGGGCTGCTGGTCTCGTAAGTGTGCTTGGTATCGCGCGGGCGGTACACGCCGGTGCGAAAGAATTCGTCCAACACGTCGTTCTCGTTGGTGGCGAGGATCAGTTGACCGATGGGCAAGCCCATCATGCGCGCGATATGGCCGGCGCAGATGTTGCCGAAGTTGCCGGATGGAACGGAGAACGC
>PCWU01000016.1:0-3309 GCA_002787455.1 Gallionellaceae bacterium CG11_big_fil_rev_8_21_14_0_20_60_62
TGAAAACATCGCGGTCGAGATCGCCGACAACGTGGTGGTGCAGGTGCAAAAGAGCGCCGTGCAGACTGTATTGCCCAAGGGCACGATCAAGTCGTTCTGATCTTTCGCTTCACTCCCGCAAGCAAGGTGCTGCCATGAATCGTTATCCCCTGTGGAAATATTTTCTCATCCTGATCGCTGTTGTGGCGGGGCTGGTGTATGCATTGCCCAACCTTTACGGTGAATCACCCGCGGTGCAGGTGTTGCCATTGCGCAGCCACCTGAAAGCGGATGCGGGATTGCTGGCACGCGTGGACGGCGCCTTGCAGGATGCACAACTCGCGCCGGAAGTGCTGGCGCTCGACACCACCAGCGTCAAGGCGCGTTTTGCCGACACCGACAGCCAGCTCAAGGCCAAGGACGTGTTGCAGGCCGCGCTGGGCGAGGATTATGTGGTCGCGCTCAATCTGTTGTCGCGTTCGCCTGCCTGGTTGACCGGGATGAACGCGCTGCCGATGTATCTCGGCCTCGACTTGCGCGGCGGCGTGCACTTCCTGATGCAGGTGGATATGAAAGCGGCATTGGACAAGGCGCTGGAGTCGAATGCCAGCGATATCCGTAGCACCCTGCGCGAGGCAAAGATCGCCTACGCCGGGGTGAGCCGTGACAGCGGAACAATCACGGTCAAATTCCGCGATGCCGAAACGCGTGGCAAGGGCGGGGATGAGCTGAAAAAACGCTTCGCCGGACTGGAATTGCAGGAACGGGAAGCGGGCAGGGAATTCCTGCTGGTCGCCAAACTGAAATTGCAGGAACAGTTGAGAATTCAGGATTCCGCGCTGCAACAAAATCTAGTCACCCTGCGCAACCGTGTTAACGAGCTCGGCGTGGCCGAGCCGGTGATCCAGCAGCAGGGCGCCGACCGCGTGGTGGTGCAATTGCCCGGCGTGCAGGATACGGCGCGTGCCAAGGACATCCTTGGCCGCACCGCCACGCTGGAAGTGCGCATGGTGGATGACGAACACCAGATCGGCGCCAACGGCGTCGCCCCGTTTGGCGCGGAAGTGTTCCGCGAACGCGACGGCACCCAGTTGCTGGTGAAGAAGAGCGTGATCCTCACCGGCGAGCGCATCAGCGACGCGCAACCCGGCTTTGACAGCCGCAACAACGAACCGGCTGTGCACATCAATCTGGATGCGGTCGGCGCGCGCAAATTCAAGGAAGCGACACGCGAGAACGTGGGCAAGCGGATGGCCATCATCCTGTTCGAAAAAGGGCGCGGCGAGGTTGTCACCGCACCGGTGATCCGCGAAGAAATCGGCGGCGGACGGGTGCAGATCAGCGGCCAGATGAATACCACCGAGGCGCAGAACATCGCCCTGCTGCTGCGCGCCGGCGCGCTGGCGGCGCCGATGGAGATCATCGAGGAGCGCACCATCGGCCCCAGCCTTGGCGCCGACAACATCCAGCGCGGTTTCAATTCCACCAAGATCGGTTTCATCATGGTCGCCGTGTTCATGATCGCCTACTACCTGATGTTCGGCACCATCTCGGTGCTGGCGCTGGGTGCCAACCTGCTGCTGCTGATTGCTTTGCTGTCGATGCTGCAGGCGACGCTGACCCTGCCCGGCATGGCCGGTATCGCGCTGACGCTGGGCATGGCGATCGACGCCAACGTGCTGATCAACGAGCGCATCCGCGAGGAATTGCGCAACGGCCTGCCGCCGCAGATGGCGATCCACACCGGTTACGAGAACGCGTTTGCCACCATCCTCGACTCCAACATCACCACCCTAATCGCCGGTGTGGCGCTGTTCATGTTCGGCTCCGGCCCGATCAAGGGCTTTGCCGTGGTGTTGTGCCTCGGCATCCTGACGTCGATGTTCAGCGGCGTGATGGTGTCGCGCGCAATGGTCAACCTGATCTACGGGCGCCGCGCGCGCCTGAATAAAGTCGCTATCGGTTAAAGGGCTGCAGACATGGAATTTTTCCGCATCAAAAAAGACATCCCCTTCATGAGCTACGGGAAAGTCACCACCAGTATCTCGCTGCTGACTTTCCTGTTCGCCGTGTTTTTTCTCGCGACCAAGGGACTGAACTTCGGCGTCGATTTCACCGGCGGCACCGTGATAGAGGTGCACTACAGCGCCCCCGCAGATATCAACAAAGTGCGGCAGCAACTGGCGGGTATCAATCTGCAGGATGCGCTGGTGCAGAACTTCGGCAGCAGCCAGGATGTACTGATCCAGGTGCCGCTGAAACAGAACGCCATGGGCGCCAAGCTGAGCGAGCATGTGCTGGATACCTTGCGTCGGCAGGATGCGAATGTGGAATTGCGCCGGGTCGAATTCGTCGGGCCGCAAGTGGGCAAGGATCTGGTGGAGAACGGCGCGATGGCGTTGTTGCTGGTTTCGCTCGGCATCGTCGGCTACCTGTGGCTGCGCTTCGAATGGAAGTTCGGTCTGGCGGCGATTATCGCCAACCTGCACGACGTGGTCATCATCCTCGGCTGCTTCGCCTTCTTCCAGTGGGAGTTTTCGCTCTCGGTGCTGGCGGCGGTGCTGGCCGTGCTGGGCTACTCGGTGAACGAATCGGTGGTGGTGTTCGACCGGATCCGCGAAAACTTCCGCAAGATGCGCAAGACCGAAGTCGCCGTGATCATCGACAACGCCATCACCCGCACCATGTCGCGCACCATCATCACCCACGGCTCCACCCAACTGATGGTGCTGGCGATGCTCTTCCTCGGTGGCGAGACGCTGCACTTCTTCGCGCTCGCGCTGACCATCGGTATCCTGTTCAGCATCTACTCATCCGTGCTGGTCGCCAGTCCGCTGCTGATGATCTTCGGCGTGTCGCGCGAAGATTTCATCAAGCCGGAAAAGACCGAAGGGGAAGAGGTTTTGCCCTGATGGAGCTGCTGGCCGGGCTGCTCGACATCGTCCTCCATCTTGATGCGCACCTGCTGGCATTGGTGCAGGAATACGGGGTCTGGGTGTATGCCATCCTGTTCTTCATCATTTTTGCCGAGACCGGACTGGTCATCGCACCGTTCCTGCCTGGCGACTCGCTGCTGTTCGTGATCGGTGCGCTGTCCGGCATGGGTTCACTCGAACTTGAAGTGGCGCTGCCGCTGCTGATCCTCGCTGCGTTCATGGGCGACAACACCAACTACTGGATCGGTCGCCTGCTCGGTCTGCGTCTGCTGGAACACGCCAGCCCGCACTTCATCAGGCACGAGCACCTGGAAAAGACCCACGCCTTCTATGCCAAACATGGCGGCAAGACCGTCATCTTCGCGCGCTTCCTGCCGATCATCCGCACCTTCGC
>PCWU01000016.1:3318-4987 GCA_002787455.1 Gallionellaceae bacterium CG11_big_fil_rev_8_21_14_0_20_60_62
AGTCTGGTCCTCGCCGGTTACTTTTTCGGCAACATCCCGGTCATCAAGGACAATCTCACCCTGATGATCCTCGTCATCGTCGTCGCTTCCTTCGTCCCGGCGTTCCTCGAATATTTCAAGCATCGCCGCAGTCGGAAGAACGCGCGCTAAGCGGGAATTGTCCGCATCCCGTTGAGCCGTTCGGGGTGCCAGTTCTTCACCGCCCAATCCAGCATCGCCTGCACATCGCCGCCCGCCAGTTCAAGCGGCGGCTCCTGCTTCATGAATTCCAGAACGCGCAGCAGTGTCTTGACCGGTTGGGTTGCAGCCACCGGTGAGGCCAGCGTCTGCTTGCTGAGTTTTTCTCCCGCTTCATTCACCGCGACCGGCAAGTGCATGTAGTGCGGCATGGGCAGGTCAAGCAGACCTTGCAGATAAATCTGGCGCGGGGTGGAGGCAAGCAAATCGGCGCCGCGCACCACATGTGTAATGCCTTGATGGGCATCATCCACCACCACCGCGAGCTGATAGGCGAACAGGCCGTCCGCCCGCTTCACCACGAAATCGCCGATTTCGCTTTCGAGATGCTGCGTGATGCGGCCCTGTAGCGCATCGTTGAACTTAACACTCCCCCTGCAAGGGAGCGTGCGGTCAGTGCGTACCCGCCACGCCCGTCCTTCGCGCCCCGCCGGAATGCCATGACGGCAAGTACCGGGATAGACCGCCCCCTCAATGCCAAGCAACGCCGAGTCTGAAATTTCCTTGCGCGTGCAGCCGCACGGATAAGCCGCACCATTCGCTTGCAGCGTGTGCAGCGCCTGCTCATATGCGGCCGCGCGCCGGCTCTGGTAGATGACGGGCGCATCGCCATGCAGGCCAAATGCCGCCAGTGTGCGCAGGATATCGTCCGCCGCGCCCGGCACGCAGCGCGGCGTGTCGATATCTTCCATGCGCACCAGCCAGGTGCCGTGATGATGTTTCGCATCGAGATAGCTGCCGACGGCGGCGACGAGTGAACCGAAGTGCAGCGGTCCGGTGGGGGAGGGGGCGAAACGCCCGCGATAGATAGGCGAGGATGGCATTCGGTCGTAGGCTGGGCGGAGCAAAGCAATGCCCAACGAAGCGGCAATGACGGGTATCGCTTCGCTCAACCCGTCCTGCGCTTGCTGGAATCAGGCGGGGACAACTTCTTCTTCGAACTCCAACACGACCTTCCCGTCTTTCACATCGACCGTGACCTTGCCGCCGTTCGCCAGCTTGCCGAACAGTAGTTCATCGGCTAGTGCGGAGCGTATGGTGTCCTGGATCAGGCGCGCCATCGGGCGGGCGCCCATCAGCGGGTCGAAGCCGTGTTCGGCCAGGTAATCCTTGAGCGCATCGGTGAAATCGGCCTCCACTTTCTTCTCGTGCAACTGCTCTTCCAGTTGCATCAGGAACTTGTCCACCACGCGCAGGATGATCTCTTTCGACAGCGAGGCGAATGAAACGATGGCGTCCAGCCGGTTGCGGAACTCTGGCGTGAACATCTTTTTGATGTCACCCAACTCATCTCCGGCCGAGTCATTCCTGGTGAAGCCGATTTGTGTCTTGTTCAACGCTTCCGCGCCCGCGTTGGTGGTCATGATGATGACGACGTTGCGGAAGTCTGCCTTGCGCCCGTTGTTGTCAGTGAGCGTGCCGTGGTCCATCA
>PCWU01000129.1 GCA_002787455.1 Gallionellaceae bacterium CG11_big_fil_rev_8_21_14_0_20_60_62
CATCAATAGCCGAAAACCCAGATTACGCAAGGCTCCAATGCCATGCCGCACAAAACAGTCCACATAATCGAGCAGTCTACATAATCGGCCATAGCTGTCGATTAGTGATATCAGAACAAACGGCTGGTTCGCACTGAATACCGGTCAGCATCGATCAATTTTACCCAGTGGATTGAGTTTCCTTTAGAGATTCCACTCCTCTGGTGCCGAACGCTCATAGCCAACCCCGATTTCGGCGAAATGCTTCCGCGCAGATTCGATCTTGGCGAGTTCGGATGGTCGCAGCTTGTCATCATCCTGCGTACTCTTGGTTTCCCGAATCATATAGATTCTGTCTTCGCCATCCACCTGCTTGATAACCGCCCAATCCGGGTTGTAGTCGCCAACCGGGGTTGGAACCCTGAACTTGCCCGGTAGCTTCATGAACAGCTTAATGTCCTCGCGACTATCGAGAAGTTCGGCGAATTTGAGTTCCACGCCGGACTCATAAACGACGTAATCAAAATCAGTCTTCTTCTGATTCTGCACCTGATACATCTGGTCGCAGAAGCGCTCCTTTTCTTCCATGCCATCAGCTTGCAGTTCTCGCAGCTCGTAAATGGAGCCGCCGATTTTTTCGTACTGGATGCCTTCCACCACGATTTTCGCCAGTTCGCCTTGCACAGAGCGCTGTGCCATCGCGATGAAGTCGTTCGGGTTGCCGATAAACTCACCCAGCTTGCCGCTGCCGACAAGTATCTCCACCAACGTTTTGCGGGTGAGCATCGTTGATTGCTGCAACTCGCCGATGATGTCCGGCAGGTCGTAGCTCCCCTTGAGTTCTGCGGTACGCGTGCCAAGTTCATGCCCCCGCGTACCGCCGCGCAGCACCTTCACGCCAGCGCGAGTCACCTCGATGCGCAAAGGCTGGATTTCGGGCGCTTGCTTGATGACCGCAACCGCATTGCCGATAAGTTTTTCGCGCTCTACCTTTACCCGGTACATCGTCTTCTGGCTGATGGCATTCCAGAACGCCTCGAATTCCGGCGTAGCATAAAGCGCCTTGTTGAACTTGCGCGCCTGCCGCTTGCTCTTCGGTTTGACGTATTTTTCTATGCTGGTGTCGCGCACCAGCGCGATTATGTCCGCCTCGTAAGGCTGGAATTGCCCTGACAGATTCAGGGAAAAACCTTCCATGTCCGGCACGAATTTCGATGTCGCCTTGCCCTCCTTGATGAAGCCCTGGCTTTCGAGATGTTTGAAAACTTCCAGCGACCACTGATAGCCGCAAATCTCGTCGGTCAGGGCGCCGTCCGCATCCCGCCTCGGCAACTTGGCAAATTCGTTCGGCCTGACTTGGCCGATGGCAACCCCAGCGGCCTTGTATTCGTTTTGCAGGCTTTGCGCGAACGCCTGATACGATTCGTTGGCAATCACGGTCAGCGTGGCAATGCCCCTGTCCGCCACGCGCTCGTAACCCTTGGCGGTTTTCGCCACAGGCAGGCGCATGCCGCGCCCCAGCGTTTGCCTGCGTTCAGTTTCCGCGCCAATCTCACGCAGGGTGCAAATCTGGAACACGTTCGGGTTGTCCCAGCCCTCGCGCAGGGCGGAGTGGCTGAAAATGAAGCGCACCGGTTCATCCGCATCCAGCAAACGCTGCTTGTCGCGCATGATGAGCTCGTAAGCATCGTCATCCTTGGCCGTCGTGCCGGATGAATCGACGAAGGACGTTTTGCCCTTCGCCTTGAGTTGCGAAAAATACGCACGTCGCAGTTCACGCGGCTCCTGCGGCAGCAGCTCCGGATAACGTTTGTCCTTGCTGCGTTCTTCAATAAACACCTCATCGAACCACCGCACAAACTCTCCGTCGGCATCTTCGTTGTTCACTCCATCGCCAAGAAAGCTCGCCACCTTGTCTACAAAGAACAGGCTCAACACCTTGATGCCCTTGGTACGCAGCATGGCTTCCTTGCGCAAATGCTCGCGCACGGTTTCGCGGATCATCTCCTTGTAGATTGCGCCGGTCGCGCCGCCAATGGCTTCACCCTCGGTCAGCACGCCGTAGTTGGTGAGTTCAATGCTGGCTGGTTCCGCGCCATCGGCGATGCGCATTTCATTGATGCGCCATCCTTCATAGGCGGGGTTGCCGCTGACCTCGGATAACTCCTGATGCGGCTTCACCGATTTGGGCATGCGTTCCAGCGAACCACCGGCCTTGCGGCAAGCCAGCTCCAATTTTGCCGACCAGGTTTTCGCGTGCTTCACCTCCAGCAATTTGATGTAAGGCGTGGCATCTGCGCCCTGCTGCGCGACTTCGGCCACGACAATCTGCTTGACCAGCCCCAAGTCGTGCGCGTCCACCGGGTCCAGCCGATAGACAAGATTGCGCTGTCGCTTGTGCGTGGCGCTGTAACGCAGGGTAAACACCGGATCGAGTTCGCTCACCGCCGATTGCGACAGCAGCGATTCCATGTTCTGCGGCTCATCCATGATGACGACGGGGCGCGTGGCCTTCAGGTAATCAATCGGGCGCAAACCGTTCAACTTGTCGCGTTGCTGGTGGATGATGCGCGTGTTCCTGTCGCCGCGAACCGCATCTATCGTCATCACCAGAATTTGAACGCTGGTTGCGGTAGCGAAGGCTTGCACCTCCTCGGCGCGGTCGCCGCTGTAAACACTGGCATCGAAGGGGTGTGACGGATACAAGCCGCGAAAATGCTCATGCATCAGACGGATGCTGGTATTCACGCCTTCACGGATAGCCACGCTCGGCACGAGGATGATGAATTTGCCGAAGCCGTAACGCTTCGCCAGCTCGAAAACCGTGCGCAGGTAAACGTAGGTCTTGCCCGTGCCGGTTTCCATCTCGATGTCGAAATCGAGCGCGTCCTCGGCCAGCGCCTCGCGCACTTCCAGCCCGTTGCGGTCTTGAACCGTTTGCAGATTGGCGAAAATTGTGGCGTTGTCCAACACCAGCTTGTTGCCGATAGCTCCCACCTCCTGCGCGGTATCCACCGCCAGTTCGCCCTGCACGGTTTCCGTGGTGGTCACTACGCCGTGCAGCGTGATGTCAAACTTGCCCGCATCCTTGGGCTGGCCGTCGAACAGGTCGGCCACCGCATTGATGGCGTCGAGCTGGTACTGCTGGTGCGAATCGAACTGAAAGCCTGCGTTACTCATCACGCCGTCCACAACTCGATGCCACGGCTTTTCGCGTGCTGGGCAAGGTTGGTTTTCAGTTCGTCGTCGCCCTGGAAGGCATCTTCCAGCACGATGATTCTGGCGGGTGCGGCCTCCACCAGCGCCCGCAGTTGCGCCAA
>PCWU01000023.1 GCA_002787455.1 Gallionellaceae bacterium CG11_big_fil_rev_8_21_14_0_20_60_62
AAGCAGGATATGGTGATCGAGATTCCAAAATATTCGATCAATATGGCGAAAGAAGGACATTCAAAATGAAATGGAAAGATGTGCGCGACATCGCGATCACGCTGGCTGAAAAATATCCTGCAGTCGATCCGCTAAAGGTGAACTTCGTTGACCTGCACAATTATGTGGTCGGGCTGGACGGTTTCGATGACGATCACGGCCACGGTGGCGAGAAGGTGCTGGAAGCGATTCAGGCGACCTGGATCGACGAGACGGAATGAGATGGCAAAACGATTGAACGCACGATCGAACCGCTGGCTGTATCTGGTCGGTGCGCTGGTGGTGGGCGGCCTGTTCAGTGCTGCCCTGTATTTACAATACATCCTGCGCGAAGAGCCGTGCCCGTTGTGCATGCTGCAGCGCGTCATCTTCATCGCCATCGGCGCATTGTTTCTCATTGCTGCCGCGCACAACGCCGGGCGCATCGGCAGCCGCATCTACTCGGCCCTGATCGCGCTGTTCGCGCTGGGTGGTGTGGCGACCGCATCGCGCCACATCTGGCTGCAACATCTGCCGAAGGACCAGGTGCCCGCCTGCGGTCCCGGCCTGGATTACCTGTTGCAGAACTTTCCGCTGGCCGAAGTGTGGCAGGAGCTGATGCACGGCTCCGGCGAATGTGCGGAGAAAGGCTGGACATTCCTCACGCTCGGCATTCCGGAGTGGTCGCTGATCTGGTATGTCATGCTCGGGGGATGGGCACTGTGGGTTGGATTCAAAGCCGCCAATCGTTGATCAAAAAACAGGGGCCGGATTACAGACGCGACCTTTGTAGCCATTGCACCACGCCTTTGCCGGCGGCATGACCGCTGGCGAAACAGGCTGTCAGAAGATAGCCTCCCGTGGGGGCTTCCCAGTCCAGCATTTCGCCCGCGCAGAATACGCCGGGAATTCGTTGCAACATCAGGCTTTGATCAAGTGCCGCAAATTCCACCCCGCCCGCACTGCTGATGGCTTCGCTCAAGGGGCGCGGCGCGACGAGTCGCAACGGAAACATTTTTATGGTCTGTGCCAGCAGAACGGGGTCGTGCATCTGTTCCGCACTCAACACCTCGCGCAATAGATTGGCTTTTACCCCTTTCAGCCCCAGACGGCTTTGCAGATGGCTGGCGAGTGAGCGCGCGCCGCGCGGGTGTGCCGCTTCCCGTTGCACCCGTTGCAATGGCCAGTCCGGTTGCAGATCGAGATGCAGCAACGCCTCACCGTTCACTTCGATTTCGTCGCGCAGGGCGGCAGAGAGCGCATAGATCAAGCCGCCCTCGATGCCGTGTGTGCTAATAAGACACTCCCCGTTCCGACGCAGATTACCGAAACAGGCGGCGATAGATTTTAGCGGCGCGCCCGCATAGCGCTGGCGGAAGTGATCGCTCCATCCTATGTCGAAACCGCAGTTGGCCGGACGCAGCGGTGCGAGGGGGATACCGCGCGCAGCCAGCAACGCGGCCCATGCGCCATCCGAGCCGAGTTGCGGCCAACTCGCGCCGCCGAGCGCCAGCACCGTCGCATCGGCACTTATCCGGCTTTCACCTTCCGGCGTGGCGAAACGCAATAAGCCGGATTCGTCCCATCCCAGCCAGCGCCGGCGCAGGTGAAAAGTCACGCCCTGTTCGCGCAACCGGTGCAGCCAGGAGCGCAACAGCGGTGCCGCTTTCATCTCTTCCGGAAAAACGCGGCCGGAGCTGCCGACAAACGTTTCAACCCCCAGTCCATGCAACCAGCGGCGCAACGCATCGGGCGAAAAAGCCTGCAACAGCGGCTCGATTTGCGCGCGCCGCGCGCCGTAGCGCGCCACAAAATCTTCGAAGGCTTCGGCGTGGGTGATATTGAGTCCCCCTTTGCCCGCCATCAGGAATTTGCGTCCCGCGCTGGGCATTGCATCATGGACGCCGGTGCGGATTCCGGCCTGCGCCAGCACTTCTGCGGCCATTAGTCCGGCGGGGCCGGCGCCGATGATCACGACCCCGCCGGCAGATGTTTGCTGTGTCATGGTTTAGTCAAACAAAAAAGGATTGTGCGATAGCGCGGCGGCGACGATATAGAGTAATACTGCCTGCGCCGACAGCCAGGCCAGCAGGCGCGCGCGGCGGCTGCGGGCGAAGCGGAATGCCAGCATGCCGAGGCCGATGTAAAGCAGCAATGCAAAGATCTTGGCCTCCAGCCAGGGCGAATTGAACGGGGTATAGCCCATTTGCCAGGCAAGCGCGATGGCGCTGGCCAGCAAGACAGTGTCGATGGTGTGCGGTACGATTTTTGTCCAGCGCCGGTGCGACACGGAAGATTCACTCAACATCCAGACGCCACGCAAAAAAAACAGGGTGAAGCTGAGTGCCACGGCGCTGATGTGGATGAGTTTGAGTACTGTCATGCGTCGACCCGTTCAGCGCGTGGCTAGATCGAAGCGCGCCTGCGCCCGTTGCTGCGCCAGCCAATACACTTCGGTCAGGTCGTCGATGCTGATATCGAGCACACTGTCCTGTTGCGCAAGCACCCATTCCAGGTCTTCCTGCTGCGGGATGATCATCAGCGGCTTTTCCGCAGCGCGCATGTGCTTGGGCGGCTTTTGCGGATAACGCCGGCGCGGCAGGAAATTGTTGATAAGCAAAGCCAGCAGCAGCGAGATCAGCGCATTGGCCAGCACGATCAGCGCGCTCCACAGTAATCCCATTTGCTGGAACTGGCTGGCACCGATGACCAGCGTCAGCGCGGTGGCCGCGCCAGGGGGGTGCAGGCAGTTCAGCACATACATCAGGAAGATTGCGCCGCCGACAGCGATACCCGCTGCCAGCAGCGGATCGCTGATGTACGCCATGCTTAACCAGCCGCAAATGGCCGAGAATAGATGGCCGCCGACCAGATTCCATGGTTGTGCCAGCGGGCTATGCGGCACGGCATAGAGCAATACCGCCGAGGCTGCCATCGAACCCAGCAGCAATAACGGGAATTGTGGTTGCGGCAGAAAGTGCAGGACACTGGCCAGCAGGAAGATGCCCAGGCCGCCCGCCACACCGCTGCGCAGTTTTTCGGCAAAAGGGGCGGGCAGAGGGTGTGGTTTGAACGATTGGAGCAGGGTCGTCGGTTTCATTTTGGCAGGGCGATTTTCACCGGCAACAAATCGGCCAGCGTGCTTTCGTTGAGCGAGGCAAGAAAAGATTTCTGCGCCTTGAAAAACAGTTTGCGCAAGCGGCAGCTGGGCAATAGCGGGCAGGCGTCATTGGTCGTGCCGTCCTTCATGCAGAACACCAGCGCCATGCTGGTCTCCTCCGTTCCACCACCTCGCCGATGCGAATCGCGCGCGCCTCGCGCGCCAGCAGGATGCCGCCGTTGCGCCCGCGTACGCTGCTCACCAGTCCCGCCGCGACCAGTGTCATGACGACCTTCATCAGATGAGTTTTTACGATATCGAAGGCTTTGGCGATCTCGGCGATGGTCGCGGGTTCGCCCTTTTGTCCCAGATAGATCAGGGTGCGCAGGGCGATGTCGGTGGATAAGTTGAGTTGCATGGCAAATTCCTCTGTTTGGCCTGGCGCGAATTATAGGCGACAGGCGGCCAGGCGTTGGGTGCATGAATAATACATTCAAAACTATTGCATGTTTGGAAAAACAGGAATACATTGCCAACAGATGAATCTTTAATACCGCTGATTTTTGAGGGGGTAATATGATTGAACCGGCCAGTCTTGCCAATTTCTTCACCATCTTCTTCAGCTCCGCGATGGTGATCATGCTGGGTGCCTTGTATGCGCTGTTGTTCGCCTATTCGCGCATCAAAGTCATCCCGTTTCTCATGCCTTTGGCTTACCTGTCCTATGCGGGATTATTCGCCTTCACGCTGATGCTGGCGAACGCTGCCAACCTGCTGGCGTACCCGCTGTGGGCGACGGTCGTGGTTTTTAT
>PCWU01000083.1:0-438 GCA_002787455.1 Gallionellaceae bacterium CG11_big_fil_rev_8_21_14_0_20_60_62
CGCGGATTTCGAAACGGTGCTGAAGCAGGAATTGGCCGATGTGGTAGAAATTCTGCCTTTGCAACAGGGGTTGGCGGTGGGCAGCCAGATCGTTCCGGCGCCGATTACCGTTGTCATCCATCGCGCGGATGCCATGGAAAAGATAATTCGGGTGAAGGCGGGGATTTTTTATGCCAGTATCATCGCCGGTTGCAGTTGCGCCGACGATCCCACCCTGGTGAGCGAAAATACCGAATATTGTGTGGTGCTGTTGGAAATCGACCGTCAAACTGCCACCGTCACGGTTATCTTGCTGGACGAATGAGAGAAAGGAAAAGCATGAGCAAAGTGATCATCATCGCGGTACTCGGCATCATCGGGCTGGCCGTCGGCTATGCCCTGTTCGGCAAATGGGGTGGCGAATATGTCAGCCTGGAAACGCTGTTCTCTTTCGGTGGT
>PCWU01000083.1:448-3604 GCA_002787455.1 Gallionellaceae bacterium CG11_big_fil_rev_8_21_14_0_20_60_62
AATCAGCGGCATCGAAAATATGCGCAATAAAGTGCTGTTGTGCGGCGCAGCGGGTGTGGTGGTTGGGTTGTTGCTGGTTTTCCGGCGCAAATAAGACCGGGTCTCTTTCGCGCCATCAGTTTCGCGGTAAGGCGGTGCGAAAGAACAAGACGACAGCCAACGCGCCCAACAGGCTTTCGAGCAGATACAGGATGCTCGATATGCCATGCCACAGTGCAAATTTGTTCGCCAGCGCGCTTTGCATCACCTCCAGCGGCAGCGCCTGCGCCTTGAGTTGTGCCATTAGCGGCTGGATGCCGAAGGTGATCAGCAGGGTGAGGGCGAGCATCAGGGCGATGGTCAGAAAGAAGGGCTGGCGCATCGCTGCCTTGCCCGCCATCAACCCGCTTCGGCCAAGCAGATAGAGGCCGCACACGATTCCTGCCAGGCTCTGCACGCGAAACATCTCCCCCGCCAGCATGCCCGCCATTTGTTTGTCCGGTTGCGCCTGGAACAGGATGGGTACGGCCAGATAACCAATACTCCACAGGCTGCCGACCCACAAGGTCAGCAACACCGCATCGAGATGCTGCAAGTTTTGCTGGTGTGTCATGCGCCTTGCTCGCCCAGGTCAAGGCGGCGCAGGTAATGGCAGGTGTAACCGTGCGGATCTCTGCGCAGATAATCCTGATGTTCTGCCTCGGCACGCCAGAACGCCTTGAAAGGGACGATCTCGGTGACGACTTTGGCCTGCCACTCGCCTGATTTCTCCACCGTTCTGATGACTTCCTCGGCGTTGCGTTTCTGTTCGTCGTCCGTATAGAAGATCGCGGAACGGTATGAAGAGCCGACATCGTTGCCTTGCCGGTTGGGGGTGGTCGGATTGTGCATACGGAAGAACTCAAACAGCAGGTGGCGGTAACTGACTTGCGCCGGATCGAACACGATCTTCACCGCTTCGGCATGGCCGCTGTGCCCGGTTTTTACGATCTCATAGGTCGCGTTCGGCACGTCGCCGCCGCAGTAGCCAACTTCGGTGGCCAGCACCCCGGGAATCTGGCGCAGCAATTCTTCCATCCCCCAGAAGCAGCCGCCGGCGAGATACACGGTTTGCGCGACTTCGCTCATCGCCGTTCCTTCTTGATGGCCTGTGCCGCTTCGCGTTTGGATTCGCGTTCCTTCTCGGTGGCGCGCTTGTCGTATTCCTTCTTGCCTTTGGCCAGCCCGATCTCCAGTTTCACGCGGCCACCCTTGTAGTGCATGTCGAGGGGCATGATGGTGTAACCCGCCCGCTGCACTTTGCCGATGAGTTTGTCGATCTCGTGTTTGTGCAGCAGCAGTTTGCGCGTGCGCACGGGGTCCGGGTGGATGTGGGTGGAGGCGTTCTGTAGCGGGCTGATGTGGGAGCCGAACAGATACAGCGCGCCGTCCTTGACCGTGACGTAGGCTTCCTTGAGTTGCACGCGGCCGTCGCGGATGGCTTTGACTTCCCAGCCTTCCAGCATCAGGCCGGCTTCATGTTTTTCCTCGATGAAGTATTCGTGAAAGGCTTTTTTGTTCTGGATGATGCTCATGTTTTGCTCGGGCGGGGTGAGTTTTGCGGTCGGTTGCGTTATTCTACCAGCCTTTGATTGGCGGACTTGGCAAGCATGGCTTTGGTGGAAAAAACCGTGTTGGTGGCGCGCAGCGCGCAGCAGATGTTCGATCTGGTGGACCGGGTGGATGACTATCCCCAGTTCATGCCCTGGTGCGGCGGGGCGACGGTGGATGAGATGCGTGGAACCACCATGCATGCCACACTGCACATCAATTACCACCATATCAAACAGCAATTTTCGACGGAGAACCGGCGCCTGCCGCCGCACGAGATCGATATGGCCCTGCGCGATGGCCCGTTCCGCCATCTGGACGGCAGTTGGCGATTCATCCCTTTGGACGACGAAGCCTGTAAAATAGAATTCCGTCTACATTACGAGTTTTCCAGCAAGTTACTGGAAAAGGTGGTGGGGCCGGTGTTTAGTTATATCGCCAACAGTTTCGTGGATGCTTTCATCCACCGCGCCGAAAAGGTCTATGCCGCAAAATGAACGATGAAACAATCAAAGTAGAGCTGGTCTATGCCTTGCCGCACGAACAAACCCTGCTCAAGTTTACGGTGCCGGCAGGGACAAAGGTTGCCGAGGCGGTGCAACTCTCCGGCATTCTAAAGAAATATCCGGAGATCGATCCGGCCAAAAGCCGCATGGGAATTTTTGGCAAACTGACCAAGGCCGATGCCGAACTGCGCGAGCTGGACCGGATCGAGGTCTACCGTCCGCTGATCGCCGACCCCAAGGAAGTGCGGCGCAAGCGCGCCGAAGAGGGTAAGGTCATGAAGAAGGGGGGCGGCGATGCTTGAACACCCCTGTCAATCTACTGTGCAGGCGGATTGCGGCGTTGCACGGTGCTCGGGAAACGTTGAAGAAATCGCCGAGCGGGATGAAGCACAAGGCGCACGGAGCGCAGACAGCGAGACATATCAAATAGATAGGCGAGTTGTCGAGCACCGCGCAACGCAGCGATTCGCCCGCGCAGGCATTTATTCGGCGTTTCCCTCACTCTTTCCCTACCAGCCAGTTATGTCTCGGTCGTTGCGCGCCGTGCGCCTTGCACTCCGCCTTGCTCGCAACGATTGTCAGGGGTGTTTTGATGCTTGATTACGATCTGCACTG
This sequence comes from Gallionellaceae bacterium CG11_big_fil_rev_8_21_14_0_20_60_62, assembly GCA_002787455.1. GTDB lineage: Bacteria > Pseudomonadota > Gammaproteobacteria > Burkholderiales > Gallionellaceae > Sideroxyarcus. The sequence goes on from PCWU01000083.1 coordinate 3,139, forward strand.
CCATTCCACCTATTCCGACGGCACACTGACGCCCGCCGAGCTGGTCGCACGCGCGGCGGGACGCGGGGTGCAGCTGTTGGCGCTGACCGACCATGACGAACTTGAGGGGCTAGCCGAGGCGCGTCATGCTGCCGAATTGCACGGCATGTACTTCATCGATGGCGTGGAAATCTCGGTGTCCTGGCGCAAACATACCTTGCACATCGTCGGCTTGAAGATCGACCCATCCTATCCGCCGCTCGTGGCCGGGCTGCAACAGGTGCGCAGCGGTCGCGGCGCGCGTGCGCAGAAGATGGCGGACGAGCTGGCCAAAGTCGGCATCGGCGGGGTACTGGAGGGTGCTTATCGTTTCACCACCAATCCCAACATGATCGGGCGCACCCACTTTGCGCGCTATCTGGTCGAGTCCGGCCAGTGCAAGGACGTGAAGAGCGTCTTTAATCGTTATCTGGCACAGGGCAAACCG
>PCWU01000083.1:3642-5318 GCA_002787455.1 Gallionellaceae bacterium CG11_big_fil_rev_8_21_14_0_20_60_62
AGCAAGACCATGCGCGAGCTACTGGCCGAATTTGTTGAGCTGGGCGGCGGCGCGCTGGAAGTCGTGACCGGCAGCCACACTCCGGCGCAGTATGCCGAGTTCGCGCGCTACGCCCAAGAATTCAACCTGAGATGTTCCTGCGGCTCCGATTTCCACGGGCCGAACGAAAGTTACCGCGATATGGGTCGCTTGCCGGATCTGCCGCTGGGCTGCCGCCCGGTCTGGGACGATTGGAAAGCGGCCCCTGTGGTGAAGGCGGTCTGATGGATATGACTCAAGACAGGATGGGTTTTATTGCCTATCCATTCCCTCACCCCCGTTCCCCTTCCCCCGAAAGGGGAGGGGTACAGTTCGCCCTCGCTACGCGAGTTTTCTTCTGATGGCGCAGTTCTTCCATATCCACCCCGACAATCCCAATGCGCGCCTGATTAAACAGGCGGCGACACTGTTGCGCGAAGGTGCGGTCATCGTTTATCCCACGGACTCCGGCTATGCGCTGGGCTGTCATCTGGAGGACAAGGAGGCGGTCACGCGCATCCGCCAGATCCGCAATCTGGATGAACATCATCATCTGACCCTGGTCTGCCGCGACTTGTCGGAACTGGCGAATTACGCGCGGGTGGACAACGTCCAGTTTCGCCTGCTCAAGCACAATACGCCGGGCGCCTATACCTTCATTTTGCAAGCGACCAAGGAAGTGCCGCGCCGCCTGCAGCATCCCAAACGCAGCTCGGTCGGTGTGCGCATTCCGGATCATCCGGTGGCGCTGGCCTTGCTGGAAGAAATGGGCGAGCCGCTATTGAGTTCGACCCTGATTCTGCCCGGAGATGCGTTTCCGCTGACCGATGTGGACGAGATCCGTGCGGCGCTCGAACAGACAGTTGATCTCATTATCGAAGGTGGTGTCGTCGGCATCGAGCCGACCACGGTGATCGACCTGACCGGCGCGACACCGCAACTATTGCGTGCCGGGCGCGGCGACATTATGCCGTTCGGCATTGAGGCATAAATGGACAACCTGATTCAAACCATCGCGATTGCGGCGATTCCCATCCTGTTTGCCATCACCCTGCACGAGGCGGCGCACGGTTATGTGGCGCGGCATTTCGGCGACATGACGGCGTATCAGGCAGGGCGTATCTCGCTCAATCCGCTGCGCCACATCGACCCGGTCGGCACGATCCTGTTGCCGCTGCTGACCCTGGTGCTGGGCGGCATCCTGTTCGGCTGGGCAAAGCCGGTGCCGGTGAATTTCGGTGCCTTGCGCCACCCTAAAAAAGACATGCTCTGGGTGGCGATCGCGGGTCCGGCATCGAACTTGATGATGGCCTTGTTGTGGGCGCTCATGATCAAACTGGTGTGGCTGTTTCCGGGCAGTTATTTTTCCGAACCGCTGCTGGAGATGGCGCAGATCGGCATCAAGATCAATGTGATCCTGCTGGTGCTCAATCTGCTACCCTTGCCGCCGCTGGATGGCGGGCGCGTGGCGGTGAGCCTGCTGCCGCACCGCCAGGCATACCAGTTATCGCGCATCGAACCGTACGGGCTATTCATCCTGATCGGACTGGCGATCACGCCGGTGCTGGGCTGGATCATCACCCCGCTGTTTGGCGCGGTGATGAATTTGATCAACTTTATCCTGTGAAGAAATCGAACCATGTTTGCTGATCGCGTGT
>PCWU01000001.1 GCA_002787455.1 Gallionellaceae bacterium CG11_big_fil_rev_8_21_14_0_20_60_62
GCCGATGTGATCAAGACCTATGTCGAACTCGGGCTGGGAGTCGGCATCGTGGCACAGATGGCGTTCATCCCCGAGCGCGACCGCCACCTGCGCATGCTCGACGCCGGCCACCTGTTCCAGCCCAGCACCACGCGCATCGCCATCCGCCAGAACCAGTACCTGCGCGGCTTCGCTTATCACTTCATCAAACTGTTCGCCCCCCAGCTGACGCACGAGGTGGTGGCGCAGGCGCTACACCTGACCCGCCAAGGCTTTGGGGAAAAATAACCCGTGCGATCCGTGCGAAACACAAATCCATCCCGGCCAAAGCCGCTCCTGCCAAACCTGGTTAATGCTCCGCGCTATTTTTGCCTGATACCCCGGCCCCAAAAAACCGCCGCTATAATTTCCCCGGGCAGACTGCCATGACATCGCCACGCATTTTATTTTTCGGACTGTTTGTGTTGCTGCCGTGGAGCTTGCAAGGCGCCACAACGGATTCAAACCGGCAGTTTCTGGAGCGCCACTGGCAGCGCCCGATTGCGCCGCAGGGTGAAGTGCCCGCATCGTTCAGCGCGCTGGAGGCCGCACTCGACCCGGATTCCTGCGGCACCTGCCACACCGACCAACTGGCCGACTGGCAAGACAGCCGCCATGCGCACGCGATGGACCCGGGCGTGCTCGGCCAGTTGCTGGACATGGAGGCGGAAGATAGGGAAAACCATCAGGAATGCCTGCGCTGCCACGCGCCGCTGGCCGAGCAGGCGGACGGGCTGGTGGCACAAATGACCGGACAGGATGAATCCGGTTTGCATCGGCACGGCATGGTGTGTGCGGCCTGTCATGTGCGCGGGCATCAGCACCACGGCCCGCCGCGCCGCGACGGCAGCACGCCTCAGGCCGGTGAAGCCTTGCCGCACGACGGTTTCCGGACCTCGCCGGCATTTGAAGATGCGCGCTTCTGCGCCTCCTGCCACCAGTTTCCGCCGGACGGTTACGCGCTCAACGGCAAGCTGCTGGAAAACACCCACGAGGAATGGAAATCCAGCCGTTATGCGCGGGAAGGGCAGACCTGCCAGTCCTGCCATATGCCGGATCGCCGCCATCTGTGGCGCGGCATACACAATCCGGAAATGGTCGGGCAGGGCGTAACCATCACTTCCTCCGCCGCCGCGGCAAAAGGCCGCGCGCGCGCCAGCCTGACTTTGCGCAACAGCGCCACCGGGCATTATTTTCCGACCTATGTGACGCCCAAAATCTATCTCGAAATCCTGCAGGAAGACGCGGAGGGAAAACCGCTTGCGGGAACGCTTAAACGGGAAATCATCGGCCGCGAAGTCACGCTGGATATCACCCGCGAACTGTCCGATACGCGTCTGGCACCGGATGCGCAACGCACACTGCACTACGACCGCCCGCTGTCGCACTCGGCCGTCGCACTGGTGGCGCGGGTGCGGGTGGAACCGGATTACTTTTATGTCCGCGTGTACCGTTCCCTTTTGACCCGGGGCTTGCCGGACAAGGGCATAGACCATATCCGCCGGGCGCTGCACGAGGCCCGCCGTTCCGGGTTTGACCTGTATCGGCAACGCACACCGGTTGCGCCTTGAGACACACAGCCCGCGCGGCGGCCTGGGGTAAAATGCGCGCTTTCCGTTCCCGCCCGTTTCAGCCATGAACCTTATCCTGCAAGCCTTGCACGCCATCCCGGCCGCCGCAATCGAGCATCTCTTCGTCCTTTCGCGCGCCACACAGGTTGAGCAAAACAGCGCCCGTCTGTGCCGTTTGCGCGACGCGCAGCCGCACCCGGACATCGCCGGCTATTGTTTCGCGCAGCAGATCGATTACGGTTTCGTGCCGCAGGCGCGCCATCCCTCCGATTTCGGCCTGCTGGTGATGGACATGGATTCGACCCTGATCTCGATCGAGTGCATCGACGAAATCGCCGACATGCAGGGACTGAAACCGCAGGTGGCGGCGATTACCGAGGCGGCGATGCGCGGCGAGATCGACTTCGCCGAGAGCCTGCGCCGGCGCGTGGCATTATTGGAAGGGTTGGACGAGCACGCCCTGCAACGCGTGTATGACGAGCGCTTGCGCCTCAATCCGGGCGCGGAAAAGCTGCTGGCCGGAGTCGGACAGCATGGCATCCGCACCCTGCTGGTCTCCGGCGGATTTCTGTTCTTCACCGAACGGCTCAAGGCGCGTCTCGGCCTAGACTTCGCCCATGCCAATCAACTGGAGATCATCAATGGCAAACTTACCGGCAAAGTGCCCGGCAAGATCGTCGATGCGCGGGGCAAGGCGGACTGGCTGAACCGCATCCGGGTGGAGCTGGAACTGCAACCGGCGCGGGTGATCGCGATGGGCGACGGCGCAAATGACCTGAAGATGATGGCTGAGGCGGGCGTAAGCATCGCCTACCACGCCAAGCCAATCGTCAGAACCCAAGCCGGCCATGCGCTGAATTTCGTCGGATTGGATGGCGTGCTGCCACTGCTCGGCCAGTAATCCTTTTCCGCGCCGGGGTCAATGCCATCAGGGCGATTTTTTCTCTTGCCAAGACCGGCTCATCCCCCTACAGTTAGTCCGATTCTCGCCGGTAACCACTACCTATAGTGGTATCCAGAAATACGCACCATCATCAAGGGAGCCGCACAATGCCTGACAACAAAGACGCTTCAACCGCAACCGCCGCCCACAAAAAGCCCCTCACCGGGCAGGAATTCCTGGAAAAACTCACCCGCAATCTGTCCGGCAACGCCACCGTTGGAACCGGCATGCCGCCGCAGGAGATCAGCACCGAAGTCCTGCTGGAAAAATACGCGGAAGTGGATGAAAAAACGGTACAGGACGTGCGCCGCCGCGTCGCGCGCGGTCTGGCCGAGGCCGAGAAACCGGAACAGCGCACCAAGTGGGAAGAAGCTTTCTTTCTGGCGCAGGAACATGGTTTCGTCCCCGCCGGCCGCATCAATTCCGCCGCCGGTTTGAAGATTCAGGCCACCCTCATCAATTGTTTTGTGCAGCCGGTGGGCGACGCCATCTCCGGCATCAGCAACGGCAAACCCGGCATCTACGACGCCCTGCAGCAGGCCGCCGAGACCATGCGGCGCGGCGGCGGTGTCGGCTACGATTTCTCCACCATCCGTCCCGCCGGCGCGCATGTCAAAGGCACCAACTCGCGCGCCAGCGGCCCCATCTCTTATATGCGCGTGTTCGACCGTTCCTGCGAGACCGTGGAATCGGCGGGCGCGCGGCGCGGCGCGCAGATGGGC
>PCWU01000079.1 GCA_002787455.1 Gallionellaceae bacterium CG11_big_fil_rev_8_21_14_0_20_60_62
GACCTTCTGATTGCGAACCAGACGCTCTCCCAACTGAGCTACACCCCCACTGCGGGTGCGCATCCTAAAGGTAAATGCGCGCTTTGGGAAGAGCAAGCGTGTTCCTAAACGCAACAATTCCTGCAATAATCGAAAGCACGACGATAATCCAAACCTAAAGAGGCCGCATCATGACCATGACTCAAGACGATATGAAACGTGCCGTTGCCCAGGCGGCGGTCGCTTATGTGCCGAACGATTGCATCGTGGGGGTGGGCACCGGCTCCACCGCCAATTTTTTCATCGATGAGCTGGCGAAGATCAAGGGCAAGATTCGCGGTGCGGTGGCCAGCTCGGAAGCGTCGGCCAAGCGTTTGCAGGGGCACGGCATCGAAGTGCTGTCGCTGAATGAGGCGGGCGATCTGCCGGTGTACGTCGATGGCGCGGACGAGATCACCCGGCACATGCACATGACCAAAGGCGGCGGCGGGGCGCTGACGCGCGAGAAGATCGTGGCGGCGGCCAGCAAGAAATTCATTTGCGTTTGCGACGCCAGCAAACTGGTCGATGTGCTGGGAAAATTTCCGCTGCCGATCGAGGTGATCCCGATGGCGCGCAGTTACATCGCGCGCGAAGTGGTCAAGCTGGGCGGCCAGCCGAGATTGCGCGAAGGGTTCACCACGGATAACGGCAATGTCATTCTGGATGTGCATAATCTGCAGATCATGAACCCGGTTGAACTGGAAAACTTGCTGAACCAGTTGCCCGGGGTGGTCACCAACGGATTGTTCGCGCGGCGCGGAGCCGATGTCCTGTTGCTGGGCACGCCACAGGGTGTGCAGACGCTGACGGCGTAACAAAGATTTAACAGTAGCGGTTTAGCATCGCGCATTTATTCAATTTACCCGAAAGAAAAACATGGCCAATAACGAACACACCTCGAAACAATTTGATGCCGAACTCGAGGCGGTGCGGGCGCGCGTGCTGCAGATGGGCGGCTTGGTCGAGAGCCAGATCCGGCTGGCGGTTGAATCGCTGGTGAACGGCGATGTGGCACTGATGACCCGGGTGATTGAGGATGACCACCGGGTGAACGCGATGGAAGTCGAGATCGACGAAAACTGCAACCACATTCTGGTGCGGCGCCAGCCGGCGGCTGGCGATTTGCGCATGGTGATGACGGTGATCAAGACCATCACCGATCTGGAGCGCATCGGCGACGAGGCGAAAAAAATCGCGCGCATGGCCAAGCTGCTATCTCAGAAAGAACGCCTGCATCTGCCGCGCTACAACGAGATCAAGCGCGCTTCCGATATCGCCCTCGATATGCTGCACAAATCGCTGGATGCTTTCGCGCGGCTCGACCTCGCCACGGCGGCGACCGTGGTGCGCCAGGACGAGCTGGTGGACGAGGAATTTCGCGCCGTCATGCGTTATCTGATCACCTTCATGATGGAGGACCCGCGCACCATCTCCACCTCGCTGGAGATTCTGTTTGTGGCGAAGGCGATCGAGCGTATCGGCGACCACGCCAAGAACATGTCCGAATATGTGGTGTACATGGTCAAGGGGCGCGACGTGCGACATGTCACCGTGGAAGAGATCGAGCGCGAAGTAAAACAATAATTCGCCGCGCGCCATCCCGTGCAACAACAACCCCTCATCGCCGCAGTTGACCTGGGCTCGAACAGTTTCCGCCTGCAGGTCGCGCGGGTGGTGGACGACCAACTCTACATGCTGGACGGTCTGCGCGAGGCGGTAAGACTGGCCGCCGGGATGGACGAGGACAAGATTCTCAACCGGGACGCACAACAACGGGGTTTGTCCTGTCTGCAAAAATTCGGGGAGCGTTTGCGCGGTTTGCCGCCCGAGGCGGTGCGCGCGGTGGGCACCAACTCGCTGCGCGTCGCCAAAAACGCGCCGGAATTTCTCAAGCTGGCCGAGGTTGCGCTCGGCTTCCCCATCGATGTCATCTCGGGACGCGAAGAAGCGCGTCTGATCTACCTGGGGGTCGCCCAGGGTTTGCCGCGCACCGAAGAGCGCCGTATGGTGATGGACATCGGCGGCGGCTCGACGGAATTCATTATCGGCCAAGGGTTTCAGTCGACCCGATTGGAAAGCCTGTACATGGGTTGTGTCAGTTACAGCGCACGCTACTTTGCCGACGGAAAGATATCAAAATCCAATCTCAGGGAGGCAGAATTCGCCGCCCGCAACGAACTGCAAACAATTGTGGCGGACTACACCGGCGAGCATTGGGAGGTGGCACTGGGGTCATCCGGAAGCGCGCGCGTGATAAGCGACATCCTGGAGCAGAACGGATACAGCGAAGGCGGCATCACCCGTGAAGGGCTGGAGAAACTGCGCGCGCAGCTGCTCAAGGCGGGCGATGTGAACAAGCTGGATCTGCCCGGGTTAAAACCGGATCGCATCCCGGTATTGCCCGGCGGCTTCGCCATCATGTATGCGGCATTCTGCGAGCTCGGGATCGGGCGCATGCGGCCGGCGCTGGGCGCGCTGCGCGAAGGCGTACTGTACGACCTGCACGGGCGTTTCACCCACAACGACATGCGCGAAGCGACCGTCCAGCAATTCATGCGCCGCTATCATGTGGCTGCGCAACAAGCCAAACGCGTTGCCGATCTGTCTATTTCCCTTGCCCGGCAATTTCTCGCGGGACAGCTGGACGAATCGACCCAGCAACATTTGCAATGGGCAGCCCGCTTGCACGAGATCGGGATCAGCGTCGCGCACAGCGGCTACCACAAACACTCTGCCTACATCCTGGCCAACGCCGACATGCCGGGATTTTCGAGGAAAGAGCAGGCACGCCTGAGTTTGCTGACCCTGGCGCATCGTGGAGGTTTGGCAAAGTTGCGGGATCAACTGCGTGAGTCGCAAGATCTGGCGCTCGTAATGGCCCTGCGCCTGGCCACTCTGTTCTGTCGCAATCGCAGCGCCGTCTCATTACCCGAACTGCAAGGCCATTTCAGCGGGACGAAATTCCACTTGGCGCTTGAGAAGGGATGGTTGACGCAGAACCCGTTGACTGAGACCGCCTTGCAAGATGAAGCCAAACAATGGAAAGCACTGGACGTCAGTGTTCAGGTTGCCGAGGTTTAGGCATCCCCCGTGCTAAACTCCATTCCGAAGCTGGCTAGACAGTCGCTGCGCACCTTGGGTTGCGTAGAGGAAAGTCCGGGCTCCGCAGAGCAGGATGCCGGTTAACGACCGGACG
>PCWU01000162.1 GCA_002787455.1 Gallionellaceae bacterium CG11_big_fil_rev_8_21_14_0_20_60_62
TGCAATCCCAGTTTGTGCGCCATCACCACGATCGCCTCTGACAGCGCCTTGTCGCTGGGGTCGGTCTCCAGGTTGCGAATGAAAGACTGGTCGAGCTTGACGTAATCGATGTCCAGTTTTTTCAGGTAGGACAAAGCGGAATAACCGGTACCGAAGTCATCGATGGCGACCTGCATGCCGGCATCGCGGTAGGCCAGCAGTTCCGCCGTGACGGTGGTCGAATTGTCCAGCAACACGCTCTCGGTGATCTCGATGACCAGGTTGTGGCCATTGGTCTTGCTCTTGACCAGATATTCCTGCCACTGGCAGCGTTCCGGGTTGGACTGGATCTGCAGTGGTGATTTGTTCACGCTGATCTGGAAATCCGCGCTGTAGTGGGAGGCCCACTGCTTGGCCTGGCTGGCCGCCTGCGCAAATACCCAGGCGCCGATCTCGTGAATGAGTCCGGATTCTTCGGCCAGTGGAATGAACTGTGCCGGACTGATCAGGCCGCGTTTGGGATGGAACCAGCGCAGCAGTGCTTCCGCCTTGAATATCTTGCCGCTGCCAATCTCCACGATGGGCTGGTAATACAGCTGGAACTGTCCTGCATCCAGCGCGCCGCGCAGATCGTTCAGGATATGGAGACGATGCAGGGCTTCCTCCTGCATGGCGCTGGTGAAATAGCTGAAACGATTGCGTCCGGAGTTCTTGGCGACATACATCGCCTGGTCGGCATTTTTCAGCATGGCCTCCAGGGTGGAGGCATCGTCCGGATACACGGTGATACCGATGCTGGCGGAGACATAGGCACTCTCGTCGCCCAACTCGAAGGGGTGCGCCAGCGCGTTCAGGATGGCAGTCGCGATACGCTCGACACTGGAACGATCATCCAGTTCGGCGAGGATGATGGTGAACTCGTCGCCCCCCAGGCGAGCCACTGTGTCGGATTCGCGCACACAAGCGGCGATGCGTTGTGCCGCTTCAATCAATAATGCATCGCCTTTGTCGTGTCCCAGCGTGTCGTTTACTTCCTTGAAACGGTCGAGGTCGAGGAACAGGAGCGCCAGTTTCAGCCCGGCGCGGTGGGCTTTCTTCAGGTCCTGCGCCAGCCGGTCGCGGAACATGCGACGGTTGGGCAGATTGGTGAGCGAGTCGAAGTTGGCCTGTGTCCAGATCAGCTCTTCCGATTTTTTCCTTTCGGTAATGTCGGAGAACAGGCCCACGTAGCGATGGACCGAACCGTCGGGGTTGAAAATGGTGTTGATGGTCAGCCATTCGGCGTAGATCTCGCCATTCTTGCGCCGGTTCCAGATCTCCCCCCGCCAGAACCCGCGCGTGCCAATCTCCTCCCACATCTTGTGATAGAAGAGGTCTTCATGCCGCCCGGAGTGCAGTATGGCCGGATTCTGGCCAATCACTTCGTCGCGCGCGTATCCGGTCAGCTTGGTGAAGGCGGGATTGATCTCCATGATGCGATTCTGCTCATCGGTGATCACCAGCGCCTCGCTGCTGTTCTCGAGCACCAGAGCGGACAGACGCAGTTTCTCGGCATCGGCTTTCTGTGCCGTGATGTCTTCATGGAGCCCCAATAGTCCGACGACTTCACCGGCTGTATCGCGCAACGGCACCCTGGAGGTGCGCAGCCAGATTGGGTGTCCATCCGGAGTCGTTTGGGGTTCCTCATAGGCGATCCTGGCGATGCCGGATTCCATCACCTGCAGGTCGTCCGCGCGATACAGTGCGGCCTGTTTCGCCCATGGCATCTGGAAGTCGTCTTTGCCGATCAATTCGTCCTGACTGGATAATCCGGCATTGCGGGCGAAGGACGGATTGCAGCCCAGATAACGCAGATTCTTGTCTTTCCAGAACACGCGTGCCGGCACGGTATCGATAACGCTCTTGAGCAGATTGTGTGACTCGGCCAGCGCTTGTTCAGCTTGCTTGCGCGCGGTGATGACGGTATGTATCCCCATCATTCTTGTCGGCTTTTGTTGTGCGTCCCATTCCATCACTTTGCCAATGGAACGAATCCACATCTCATCACCCTGGCGGTTGCGCCGGCGATAGTCGACACTACTTGTTTCGCGGCTCGCCAGACACTTTTCCAATTCTTTCAATACCCGCTCTTTGTCATCCGGGTGCAAGCTGTCACGCCAGTTGTCGAGGTCGGATTCTGAATCGTCCGGGTCGTAGCCGATGGTTTTGGCATACTCGGGGTTGACGGAGATTTTTCCGGTGCGCAAATCGTAGTCGAACCATCCCTGCTGCGCCGCATCCAGCGCCATGCGCAAACGCTCTTTGCTGTTTAGCAAGGAGGTCTTCGCTTGCTCCTGTTCGGTAATGTCCATGAAGCACCAGATGCGCCCGCGATCATCGCCAATTTGCAGCGGGCGGGTGAGGCGCATGAACAGACGCCCATCCTTGAGTTGCAGAATGTCGCGCGCTTCTTCATCGCTCTGGTACAAACGTTGCACTTGTTCGGAGAACCGTCCGGGTTCGGCGAGCTGGTCCAGGACAAATTCAAGCAGCAGATCGTCGCGGCTGCCTTGCGCTATTTTTTCCGGGATGCGCCACATCTCTTGGAAACGCCGGTTGGCAGCCAGCACCCGACCGGACTGGTCAATCATCAGGACACCTTCCACGGTGGCGCCAAGGATGCTGTGCAGGAGTACTTCCCGATCACGCAGGGCGAGCTCGGCCATTTTGCGCGCATCGATGTTCATGCTGGAGCCGGATGCCCACAAAGCCTGACCATCGGTGCCGCGCTGGATCACCTTGCCGCGCGTATGTATCCATATCCACCGTCCTGGTTCTTGCCCGACCCGGTATTCAAAATCAAAATTAGGTCCGCCGGGGGCACTCGAGGCGAGGAAGTGCTGCGCAAAGATTTCGCGCTCCTCAAGATGGATGGTGGCGATCCAGGATTGCATGTCATGTGCCGCATTTTCAGTGGCAATCCCAAGATAGGCCAGATCGGCATCCTTATAATTCAGGCGGCCGGTGGCAAGATCGAGTTCCCAGAACAGCATTTGTGCCGCTTCAATCGCGGTGCAAAGCCGACTTTCGGCGCGCCAGACACCGGTTTCAAAGAGACGTCGCTGGGTTTGTGCGAGCATGTCCAGCGCGGAATGGATGAACCATAGGCTGGGCGGTCCCGCCAGTGAGGCGGCAACGAAACCGGTGAGCAGGTAATCGGTCGTGATTTTGCCTTGCAACAGCAGGCTCATGCCGGAGACGATAAGTTGCACCACCAGCACGATGGCGATGGAGATGAGGGCGATCAGTCGCGGCCCTTGCAGGCGCTGCATGAATGAGATCAGGGGCGAAGACATCGGCCAGTTGCCATCTCGACGAAAAAAGAAAACCCCGCGGCGCGACTGTCACGCAATGGCCGGGTTATGCAGGGTGAGCTCACGCGATATCTCCACAACGATTCCCTTGGTTATTTTAGTGCGGTATCACGGGAATCTCTTCTTGCTGATTATAACCGGGCAAGGGTGAATCCGGTATTGGGAAAGCGGGGCCGGAAAGATAGGTCTTGCCGGGAGGCTGGACTATAATCGACGCCGCTTTCAGCAGACTGACGAGGGAATGATGGACAAGCAAATACGTGAAGCAGCATTGCAATATCACCGCCAATCCCCGGCCGGCAAGATCACGGTGAATGCCAGCAA
>PCWU01000126.1:0-3215 GCA_002787455.1 Gallionellaceae bacterium CG11_big_fil_rev_8_21_14_0_20_60_62
CGTGCAGCACGCGCTGCAAGACTTCTTCCGGAATGGGATCGCGCACAAAATGGCGCATGTCGCGGCGTTCGGCTATCGCGCGATACACGGCGTTGCGCTCGGTGTCGGAATAGCGGTATAGCAAGTTCATGGCAGGAATAATTGTGCCGCCGCGTCCGGGTTGAACGGGAAATAGAAATGGATATATGAGGCGGTGAGACGTTGCCGTTGATATACCGCCTCACTGCTCGCGCCGCCATTCGGGCAGGTCCCGCGTACACTGGGCACGAGTCGGCTTTCCAGTTTTGAATAGTGGAACGTATGTCCGCGCAGCGTGCCTTGCTGCAATTTCACGCTTTGCAGCGCCAGCGCGCTCAAGCGCGGTTGCATTTGCGCTGCGCCCTCGATTAGGCCTAGCAGCTTTTCCGATTGTCCTTGTGCGTCGGTGAGCGTTTGCAGCGTATACAGCATGCCGCCGCATTCGGCGAGTATTGGTTTGCCTGCGGCATGGTGCGCACGGATGGCGGACAGCATGGCTGTGTTGCGCGCCAATTTTGACAAATGCAATTCGGGATAACCTCCGGGCAGATACAGGCTATCGGCCTCCGGCAACGCCTGGTCTTCGAGCGGCGAGAAGAAGCTTAGTTGCGCGCCCAGCTCGCTCAATACATCGAGGTTGGCCTGGTACAAAAACGAGAAGGCGGCATCGCGTGCTACGGCGATTTTCACTCCCTGTAACTTGCGCGCCATGGCGGCAGATTCGACTGGAGCAAAAGCGACGACTGGCGGCAACCCGGTATATGCGTGCTCAGCCCACAACTCTGCAGCATGGTCGATACGCTGCCGGATGTCGGGCAGTTCGCCTGCTTGCAACAAGCCCAGGTGCCGTTCGGGCAGGTTGATTTCCGCTGCGCGCGGCAACGCACCGTAAAATTTTATGCCGGCAGGCAAATGCTCGGTGAGCATCTCGGCATGGCGCGTACCGGCGACACGGTTCGCCACAACGCCGAAAAACGGCAAAGACGCATCCAGTTGCGACAAGCCGAAAGCCAGGGCGGCAAAGGTCTGCGCCATCGCGCCGGCGTCGATCACGGCCAGCACGGGGATGCCGAATTGTTTGGCGAGATCGGCGCTGGACAGTTTTCCGTCGAACAGTCCCATCACTCCTTCGACTAGGATCAGGTCGGCTTCGCCAGCCGCCCGATACAGTTTCGCACGGCAATCGGGTTCGCCGCCCATCCACAAATCGAGTTGATACACAGGATAGCCGGAAGCCTGCTCCAGAATGGTTGGGTCGATAAAATCCGGCCCGGTCTTGAACACCCGCACGCGCCGCCCTTGGCTGCGGTGATAGGCGGCGAGCGCGGCGGTGACGGTGGTTTTCCCCTGCCCGGAGGCGGGAGCACTGATGAGCACAGCGGGACAATGGCGCACGGACATCAAAGATCTATGCCGGGTTGTGCGCGCACGCCGCTGCGGAAGGCGTGTTTGACGTCCTGGATTGCGCTCACCGTGTCGGCCATTTCCAGCAGACATTCGGGTGCGGCACGGCCCGTGATCGCCACATGTTGCATCGGCGGTCGCGCCGCCAGGTCGGCGCAAACTTGTTGTGCGTTGAGATAGCCGTATTTCAGCAGATACGTCAGTTCATCCAACACCACCAGGTGCAGCGATGCGTCGCGCAAAAAACCTTGCGCGACAGCCCATGCACGTTCTGCGGCGGCAATGTCCGCCTCGCGGTTTTGCGTCTCCCAGGTAAAACCGTCACCCAGTACCTGCCATTGCACGCCGGGTTGTTGGCCGAAGAATTTTTCTTCACCGGTATCGCGGCGGCTCTTGATGAATTGCACCACGCCCGCTTTAAGCCCGTAGCCCAGAGTGCGCGCCACCATGCCGAATGCGGAGCTGGATTTGCCCTTGCCGTTGCCCGTGAGTATCAGCAGCAAACCCTTGTCCCGGTCGGCTCCAGCTATGGCCGCATCGACCACCGCCTTCTTGCGCGTCATGCGCTGCCGGTGTTGTGTACTGTTATCCGGCAAGATTTATTGCGCCGCAGAATGTTGTGTGTTGGCGCGGTGCGTAAACACCCCATACAACAAGACCGCAGGAACCAAGTACACCGCGGCGCCGCCCACATACGGCACGTAATATTGCGCAACGCGATGCGCATATTCAGCCATGTTCACATCGGCGAAGCGCCCGGAAAATAGATAGAAGGAACCATTGGAGATCATGAAAGCCACGCTGGTTGCCGCGAAGGAAATCGCGGCAAAAATACCCAGGCTGCGCAAGTTATGCTGGTGGATACGTGCGTAGGAACGGCCCGCAAACCACAGCACGGCGTAGGTCGGAATCAGGAACCAGTAGGCTGGGGTGATGCAATAATCGCTCACGCCAAAATGAGTAATGGCGAGGTAATCGAGTGCGCCGGCACCGAGCAGCAATGCGCCAAAGAACAACCGGCTCGCGACAAAAAATCCAGCCAGCAGGAATACCGCCAGCGAAGCATCGGGCAAGTGCAGCGATGTACCGAAATGATGCATGCGCGTGCCTGCCATCAGCGCGAACAAGGCCAATGCGATGAATATTTGACGTTGCGATAATTGTTTCATGTGGCACTCCTTTAGTTGGGATGATTAAAAAATGAGTTGGGTCAGCTCATCCGCTCATAACCCAACCCGCTACTACTGCTACCTGGGCTGGTAATTCAGCGTCACATATACCGCGCGTAGTGCCTGGTTAAAGTGCTGGGCGGTTTCGTATTGCTTGTCCAGCAGGTTATCGATCCGTCCTTGCATCAACCACGCCTTGTCCAGGCGATATTCGGCTCGCAAATCGAGCAATCCATAGCCACCCAGTCGTTTGCTGGGGGTATTGGCGAGATCGTCATAGCGACGCCCCTCCCCGTACAGCGAACTCGCCACGCGCACTTCGCCGAATTGGCGGGCAATTTCCACACGCATAGCTTCCGTTGCACGGCGATTCAGCAATTTGCCGCTGTTGGCACCCGACGTTTGACGCGGGTCCTGCCAGGTCAGTGTGGTGGCAATATCCCAGTCGGCCAGCTGCGCCTGCATTTGGCCTTCCACGCCGGTCAGCCGCGCGGTGTTGATGTTGACCGGATTGAAACTGGCATCGAAGCCAATCAAATCGGTGATATTGGTTTGATACGCATTCACGGACCATTTGCCCGATTCAATACGTCCGGCCACACCAAGCTCGACACTGCGCGACAA
>PCWU01000126.1:3228-4390 GCA_002787455.1 Gallionellaceae bacterium CG11_big_fil_rev_8_21_14_0_20_60_62
GGTTGAAGGTCGGCGCTTTGAACGCCGTACCGTAGCTGGCAGTCATGCGCGTCGTTTCGTTCAGCGCGTAACCATAACCCACGCCTCCCGTGTCGTGCCCGCCGAACTGCTGATTGTTGTCGTGCCGCGCGCTCAACTCTATGCTATGCGCACCGAAGTCGCCCTGGTACTGGACGAACAGCCCCGTGTTGTCGCGGGTGCTGACCGCAAAGATCGTGGTGCTGTCGACCCTGTCATCCTGGTAGTCGGCACCCAGGGTGAGCAGATGTCCGTCCTGGATTGAGAGGTCGTTCTGGAAGGAGACGGTATCGCGCTCGGTGTCGAAGCGGCTCCGGAAGGCGCCGTCCTTGAAGTTGTCGGACTCATCCATGCTACGACCCGCGGTCAAGGTGATGAGCCAAATATCCACCGGGGAGAAGCGTAGTGTACTGCCCAGGATCTGCTGCACCGATTCGGATTCATTGACGAAGCCGCCGTCGAATTCGGTCTTACCTTCGGCGCGCAAAGCATGGACGTCCACCTCGGCGTTACTGTCGAAGCGGTAGCCCGCACGCAGGGAGCCTGACAAATTACGGTAGCCGTCCTTGTCCGGTTCAATGGTAAAACAACCAGCCCCAAGAGAACCGTTGCAGGCGTTGAAACCGTCGGTGTCGAGGCCGCTTGCACTCAAGCCGAACCAGCCTTGCTCGCCACCGCCCGAGACGCCCGCCGAGGCGCTGTAGGTCTGGTAGCTCCCGCCACCGATACTGAAAAAGGGCTTGAGCGCACCACCGCCCTTGCGCGTGAAGATCTGGATCACCCCGCCGATTGCCTCCGAACCATACAGGCTCGATCGCGGTCCGCGCACAATCTCGATGCGTTCGATCTGCGCCACCGGGATGTCCTGGAACGAAGCAGTGCCCAATGTCGCGGACCCGACCTTGATGCCATCGATGAGCACCAGCACATGGCCGGCATTCGTACCGCGCAAAAACACCGAGGTGGCCTTGCCTTCGCCGCCGTTGTTGGTGAGCGTCAAACCGGCCACGCCGCGTAGCACATCAGGGAGGGATCGCGCTTGCAGCCGTTCGATATCCTGGCGCGTGATGACGGTGACGGATGCCAGGGATTCGTCGGCGGCTTGCTCGGTGCGCGTGGCGGTCACCACCACTTCGTCCAGCGT
>PCWU01000126.1:4403-4545 GCA_002787455.1 Gallionellaceae bacterium CG11_big_fil_rev_8_21_14_0_20_60_62
TTTCTTTTCATGATGCTTCCTTAATTTCAGTTCCAAACGTCCCCGTTGGAACATTGAACAAAATCAGGAAAGCGGCGGGAAAACAAAAGAATGAACCGAACCAAACCATCATTCATGCGCCCCACGCGCATTTCCTGAACCG
>PCWU01000141.1:0-3172 GCA_002787455.1 Gallionellaceae bacterium CG11_big_fil_rev_8_21_14_0_20_60_62
GCGGCATCTTGTAGTGCGAGGCGAAGCCCATCGAGTCCACGCCGTCCACATGCAGCAGCACGAACTCGGGGTCTTCCGACGGATTGGACGGGCCGTCGCGCATGCCTTTCTGCAGGGCACGGTCGAGAATGGCCATGCTGATCGCTTTCACTTCGTTGTGGCCGAAGCACGCGCCGTAGCCGAGCGTGAAGGTGGGCAGTTCGTCGCCGTGCGCGCCCTCGTACATCGCCACCACTTCGCATTCGGTGACCAGCACTTCGCCCGCCTCCATCAATTCTCCGGTCACCGGATGCGGCAGCTTCACCGGCAGATAGCCGACACGCAGCTCCGCCACGGTGGGGTGCACGTCGCCGTAACCGCGCATGTTGGAGTAGGCCATCGCCAGCAGGCCGCCGGTCTCGGCGCGCGCCATGGTGGCCAGCGCGGCGGAACGCGGCACCGGGAACACCAGCGGGTCGCGCGTGATGTCGAAGGCGGGTGCGCGACTCGGCACGACCGGCGGCAACAGGCCTTCGGCACGCAGCGCGTCGATCACCTTGGGGAAATTGTCGGGCAGTTCGGCTTCCGCTGTATCGCGCAGAAAGTTCTTGGCGACGGCCTTGAATGCGGCCGGGTCTTCGTTGGCGAGATCGAGTTGCAGCAGGCGCAAGGCGTAGTCGTAAGTCGCACCCAGATACTGCCCGCCCGGCACTTCCTTGAAGGCGGACGAGATGCGGCGGATGCAGCGCATGTTGCTGGTGTCCTGCACCGGCGATTCGAGCAGACGCGGCTTGGTGGAACGATAGGCGCGCAAGGCAAACGCCGCTTCCAAGGTGTCGCCCTGGAATTGTTTGAGTGCGAGTGCGGCCAGACGCGGGTGATACAAGCCGCCTTCGGACACCACGCGCGAGGTGAGCAAACGCAACTGCTCTTCTATCATCGCCAGCGTCAGCGGCTCATCCAGCGACCCTTTGCTGCGCAGATATTCGGTGGCGCTTGCTGCACCGTCGATGGCGGCCTTGCCGCCTTTGATCGCGACGTAACTCATGCTGCACCGCCGATCACGATGCGTGTGGTGCGCGGCAGTGCGACAAAGTGCCGCGCGTCGCACAGCACCAACTCGACACCGAGCGGGAAGCTGCTGACCCAGTCGTTGCGTGCGGCTATCCAATCTGCATGCAGACCGTCCACGCCGATGGTGACTGGCTGGCGGATGCCGGGGCCAGTCAATTGCAAGCTCAGTGCGCCTGCACTTTCTTCTTGCAGTGATGCGACGCGCAACAACAAAGTCGCGCCACCCTCCGGCGCTTCCAGTGTGCCCAAGCTGGGTACCCTCTCCGGCGCGCGGCTGCCGTCCAACAGGATGAACGCGGCCAGTTCGTAAGGCACGCGCCGCGCCTCCAGTTTCGGCCAGCAGGCTTGCTCCAGCATGTCCTGCGGATCGGACAAGGTGGCCTGTCCGTCCAGCAGCGCACTCAGCAATGCCAGCCAAGGTTCTGCCTGTAGCGGGCAGGTTTGGATGCGGCCGGGGTAGCTGAAGGCATCCAGCAGACTGCGGAACAGTTGCTGCTGGCGGGCCGGATGCCAGATGTCTGCGTCTTGCAGCGTCATGTCATGCTTCATCTTCGTCGTCCTCTTGTCCCAGCAGCGAAAAATCCACCCGCGTCGCGGCCAGCAATTTTTTGCGGTCGCTGTGATTATGCTGACGCACTTCCATACCCTGCTGCACCAGCGACATTCCTTGTTCCCAGCCGGGCAATTTGCCTGCAAGCACCGCATCGAGGATGGCGATGGCGCGCGCCAACTGCGCGCGGTCGTCCACCAGCAATGCGCCGCCGCGTTCTTCAACACCTGCCGCGCTGCGCACGGTCACTTCGGCACGCGCCACCGGGATCTCCCCGATAAAGTAGGATTCCTCGAACGCGCCGTCCCGCAGATTCAACAGTCCCAGTCCGGCGTGCGGCAGTGCGACATCGCGCACTTCCAGTTCGCCCGACAGCACGTTCGCCAGATGTTTCACCCTGATGGCGGGCAGCGCACACAAGGCGGCGGCCCATTCTTTTCTTGGCACGTTCATCAATTCAGTTTTCCTCTTAGCCAGGTGGACAGGTAATCGATGAGCAGGATCGTGATGAGAATGACGATGATCAGCGCGGCCGATTCGTTGTAATTGAACATGCGCAGGGTGTCGTGCAAGGCAAGGCCGATGCCGCCGGCACCGACCAAACCGAGCACCGCCGCCATGCGCACATTGCGGTCGAAGATGTACAGCGTGTAGCCCAATGCCTCGCGCAAGATGGACGGCCATCCGGCATACATCACAACCTGCAAACGCGATGCGCCGGTGGCCGAGACCGCCTCGTATACCCCCGCATCCGCGCGCTCCAGACTCTCCGAAAAAAACTTGCCAAGGAAGCCTGCGGTATGAATGCCGAGCGCGAGCACACCGGGCAACGGCCCCAGCCCCAGGGCTGCGACAAATATCAGTGCCAGCAACAAATCGGGCAGGGCGCGCATGAAGTTCAATCCTTCGCGGGCAATGCGGTAGACAGTGGCGTTCGGCGTGAGGTTTCGTGCCGCCAACGGCGACAGCAGCACCGCCACGATGAAGGCCAGCGCACTCCCCCACAGCGCGGTAGCCAGCGTCTGGATCATCAGTTCTACATATCTGGATAAGTTAGAAAAATCCGGCGTGCTGTAACGGCTGAAGTATTCGACGATGTCCTGCGCGCCGTAAAGCAACGTTTCAAACGACAACTCCAGATCGACGGTGATCAGCCACATCACCACCAGCCAGCCCGACAGCCATACCGGCGTCGGATTGAACGGTTTTCCGGGCAAGGAAGGGCGTACTGTTTCCAAAGCGCACATCAGATCAGCCTCCTGCGGAATTTGTCGGACATGCGGTCGAGCACGGTGACCACGACATAGATGGAAAGCGCGATGGGCAGCAACCGGTCGTAATCGAACATGCGCATCGCCATCACCAGGTCGTATCCGATGCCGCCCGCACCGACCAGACCGAGGATGGCTGCTGCACGAAGGTTGTGGTCGAGGATATACATGACGGTGCCGACGAAGTCCGGGAACGCTTGCGGGAAGAAAGCGAAGGTGCGCAGTTGCAGCCAGCCCGCACCGTGGGCGGCGACGCCTTCGATCTGGCGCGGATCAATCACTTCGATGCTCTCGGCGA
>PCWU01000141.1:3196-4002 GCA_002787455.1 Gallionellaceae bacterium CG11_big_fil_rev_8_21_14_0_20_60_62
TGCGGGCTGGCGTTGACAGCGGCCAGCACGCCCAGCGGCAGACTGATGACCAGCGCAATGCTGGTGGCGAGAAAGGTCATTTCGATCGTTTGCAGCATGTTCACGCCCAGCGTGGGCAGGTATTCCCAGTCCGGCAGCACCAGCAGATGGCTGCCGAATTCGAGCATGCGCGGGATGGCAGTGAACAGGCGCACGAGGTCGAGCTCGACCGCTGAGGCGCTGATCCCCAGCAGCAGCACGCTGGCAGCCAGAATGACCGACGGCCCGAGCGCGGGCAGACCGTTAGGCGTAGGCCAGCATAGTTTCGAGCTGCTCATCGATTTGGTCTCCGTTGCGCCGGTAGATGCGGCTGAGGGTTGTGCGGTCCAGTCCGCCGGCGGTGCCGTCGTACACCACGACGCCTTCGTTCAAACCGATCACGCGGTCGGCGAAGCGCTTGGCCAGTTCGATCTGGTGCAGGTTGACCACCACAGTGATGCCGTCGCGCGTGCAGATCTCGCGCAGCAGGCCCATGATCTCTTCGCCGGTCACCGGGTCCAGACTGGCGACCGGCTCGTCGGCGAGGATGACGCGCGGTTGTTGTGCCAAGGCGCGGGCGATGCCGACGCGTTGCTGCTGGCCGCCGGATAGTTTGTCGGCGCGGTTCCACGCCTTGTCGGTGAGGCCGACGCGGATCAGCGCATCGTGCGCGATATCCATGTCGCAGCGCTGGAACAGATACAGCAGGCTGCCCAGCCATGAGCGGTGCGACAGTCTGCCGGTAAGTACGTTGGTCATGACCGACAGGCGGTCGACCAGATTGAATT
>PCWU01000141.1:4010-4604 GCA_002787455.1 Gallionellaceae bacterium CG11_big_fil_rev_8_21_14_0_20_60_62
CCGTTGAGGGTTCTGAGCAGGGTCGATTTCCCCGCGCCGGACGGACCGAGGATGACGGTGAACGAACCCGCCGAAATCTCGGCACTCACGCCTTTCAGCGCCTCGAATCCGTTGGCGTAGCGTTTCGCGACGTCCCTGATGATGATCTTGCTCATAATGTCCTCCGGAATGAAAAACGGTCGACCGCCCATGCAGCCGACCGTCGTGTTGCGATTACTTCAACTGTTCTTTTTTCAGGCCCAGCTCCTTCACCATGTCACGCACGACTTGATAGTCCTTCGGCGCGATCGCCACGTAATGGCTGAGGCTCCCGTAACCGGTGACCTGGATGTGCTTGTGCGCGTTCAGAACCGCTTCCTTGATCTCGGCCTTCAGCTTCTTGGGCAGGTCGCCGCGGTACACCAGCGGGGAACCGGGCAACGGCGAAGACTCGGCGAGGATGCAGTTGCTTTCCCTGGTGATCAGACCCTTGGCCAGCATCTTTGGATAGGTGATGTCGTTGTCGGCGGCGGCATCCACTGTCTTGTTCTTGACGGCCAGTTCTGCCGCATCATGCGAGCCGGCATAGGTGAACTTGCCGAAGAATTCCTGCGG
>PCWU01000022.1:0-2183 GCA_002787455.1 Gallionellaceae bacterium CG11_big_fil_rev_8_21_14_0_20_60_62
GCTCCACGTCCAGCAGGTACATGTATTCTTTTTTTAGACGGCGGTAACCCGCCGGAGTCATGTAGTTCTTGCTGCCTGCGGGGATCGCGGGCAACGACACCGATTCTTCATCGTCGGCGTCGTCGTTCTCGCGGGTGAATACTTTGCTCACGGGTGCTGCGCGACCTTTAGAACGGAATATCGTCGTCAAAATTGTCAAAATTACTCTTGCCTGCGGGAGCGGCGGCAGGTTTGGCCGCTGGCGCGCTGCGCGCCGGGGCGGGCGATTGATTTTCCATCACTTCAAAACTGCCACCACCGGAGGATTTTCCGCCGAGCATCTGCATGCGGTCAGCCACAATCTCGGTGGTGTACCGGTCCTGACCTTCCTTATCCTGCCATTTCCGCGTTTGGATTCGGCCCTCGACATAAATCGGCGAACCTTTTTTCAGGTATTCGCCCACCACCTCGGCCTGCCGCCCAAAAAAGGAAACCCGGTGCCACTCGGTGCGCTCCTGCTTGGTGCCACTCTTGTCTTTCCAGGTGTCCGTGGTCGCCAGCGTAATATTGGCAATCGCCTCGCCGCTGGGCAGGTATCTCACCTCCGGGTCCTTGCCTAAATTACCGATCAAAATTGCCTTGTTCACAGATGCCATTTCAAACCCCTTTCACTTGATATTCAACCGCTTCTTCATCAAACCCGCTTATTTCCACCTTGAGACAGGCGATCTGTTCTCCCGCCGCCACCAAAACTTCGCTCACGCCGCGCAATTGTGCCAGAGACTGCTGCAAGGCGCGCGCCCGCGCTTCGTCCATTGGCGGCAGGGAGTAAATTTTGGTCATTAACGCGCGCGGCGCGCGCATGCCGGAGGCAACACCCAGCCACAACAGCAACATAGCCACCGCAAACAGCAGCACCGCATCACCGCCGTAGAGCTGCATCAGCAAGCCGCCCATGGCCGAGCCGAAGAACGCGCCGAGAAATTGCACACTGCTGAACACGCCCATCGCCGTGCCCTTGGCGGCCAGCGGCGCAATCTTGCTGACAATGGAAGGCTGGGTCGCTTCCAGCACGTTGAAAGCGGCAAAGAACAGCAGCAGCGACAGCGCCACGCCCCAGATACTGTGTTGCAAGAATAGGATGCCCAGTTGCGCCAGTGCCGCCAGCGCAATGGTCAGCATGAAAACCGCTTTCATTCTGGCTTTTTTCTCGGCGATAACGATTGGCGGCACCATCAGCGCGAAGGCAACCAGCATCACCGGCAGATACACCTGCCACTGGTGCTGCGCATCCAGCCCGAGGTCGCGCAGGATGAACGGTACCTGCATGAACACCGACATCAGGATCGCGTGCAAAGTGAATACGCCATAATCCATGCGCAGCAGATCCGTATTGCGCAGCACTTCTTTCAGTTTTCCGGTGTTGGCCTCGGTGTCGGAATGGAAGCGCGTGATGGCCGGGCGCGGGATGAACCAGATCACCAGCGCGATGGACACAAAGGCTAGCACACCGGTCAGGTTGAAGAGGCCGGACATGCCGATAAAACGGTACAAAATAGGCGACAGCACCATGGAGAGAGAGAAAGTGATGCCGATGGTGATGCCGATCAGGGCCATCGCCTTGGTTCGATGTTCCTCGCGCGTCAGGTCGGCGGTCAGCGCCATCACCGCCGCATTGATCGCCCCCGCGCCCTGAATCACCCGTCCGGCGATGATCCAGTAAATATCGTCCGCCGAGGCCGCGATGAAACTGCCCGCCGCGAACAGCAGCAGCCCGGCAACGATGACCGGCTTGCGCCCGTAACGGTCGGACAGCCAGCCGGCCGGAATCTGCAGAATCGCCTGGGTCAGGCCGTAGGCGCCCAGCGCGATGCCGATCAGGAAGTGGCTATCCCCGCCCGGCAGTTTCTCGGCATACAGCGCAAAGATCGGCAGGATGATGAACAGGCCCAGCATGCGCACGCCGTAGATGCCGGCCAGGCCAATACTGGCGCGGCGTTCGAGGGGGGTCATGGCGGAAGACGGAACAGACATGAATGCGCTTTGGAATCTTTTTCGAAGTCGCGTATATTAGCAGGTCGCCCAACCCGACGCATGACCCATGGAAACTATCAAGATACGCGGTGCGCGCACCCACAATCTGAAGAACATCAGTCTCGACCTGCCGCGCAACCAACTGGTGGTGATCACCGGCCTGTCCGGCT
>PCWU01000022.1:2194-5210 GCA_002787455.1 Gallionellaceae bacterium CG11_big_fil_rev_8_21_14_0_20_60_62
CTTTCGGCCTATGCGCGCCAGTTCCTGCAGTTGATGGAGAAGCCAGATGTCGATCTGATCGAGGGTCTTTCTCCCGCCATCGCCATTGAGCAGAAGGCCACTTCGCATAATCCGCGCTCCACGGTGGGCACGGTGACCGAGATCCACGATTACCTGCGCCTGCTGTTTGCGCGCGCGGGCGATCCGTATTGTCCGCAGCATGACATCGTGCTCCGGGCCCAGTCGGTGGGACAAATGGTCGATACGGTGCTGGCCCTGCCGGAGGGCACCAAGGTAATGATCCTGTCGCCCATCGTGGTCGGGCGCAAGGGCGAGCAACTTGAATTGTTTGGCGAGCTGCGCGCGCAGGGTTTCGTGCGCCTGCGCGTGAACGGCAAGGTGTGCGAGATGGACAACCTGCCCAAGCTGGCAAAGAATTCCAAGCACACCATCGAAATCGTGGTGGATCGGCTGAAAGTTTCACCGGACATCAAGCAGCGTCTGGCGGAGTCGTTCGAGACGGCGCTGCGCCATGCCGACGGCCGCGCGCTGGCGGTGGAGATGGAGTCGGGCAAGGAACACCTGTTCTCGGCCAAGTTCGCCTGCCCCGTCTGCAACTACTCGCTGCAGGAACTGGAGCCGCGCCTGTTCTCGTTCAACAGCCCGATGGGCGCCTGCCCGAAGTGCGACGGCCTCGGCGTGATCTCGTTCTTCGATCCGAAACGCATCGTGGCTTTTCCGCAGCTCTCGCTTTCCAGCGGCGCGATCAAGGGGTGGGATC
This sequence comes from Gallionellaceae bacterium CG11_big_fil_rev_8_21_14_0_20_60_62, assembly GCA_002787455.1. GTDB lineage: Bacteria > Pseudomonadota > Gammaproteobacteria > Burkholderiales > Gallionellaceae > Sideroxyarcus. The sequence continues at coordinate 2,955 of PCWU01000022.1, forward strand.
GGCGCAACCAGTTCTACTACCAGATGCTGGACAGTCTGGCGCAACATTACGATTTCGATCTGGAGCGGTCGTTCGAGAGCCTGCCGGAAAAAATCCAGCAGGTGGTGCTTTACGGCAGCGGGCACGAGGACATCTCTTTCCAGTATCTGAACGAGCGCGGCAAGAAGATGCTGCGCGAGCATGCCTTCGAGGGCATCGTCAACAATCTGGAACGGCGCTACAAAGAAACGGATTCGCCCACGGTGCGCGAGGAGTTGTCGAAGTATTTGAACTCCTGTACTTGCCCGGAATGCAAGGGGACGCGTTTGCGCGAGGAAGCGCGCCATGTGCGGGTGGCCGAGCACACCATCTACGAATTGAATGCCCTGCCGCTGAAGCAGGCGCTAACTTTCTTCCGGAACGTGACCCTGCCCGGCAATAAGCAGGCCATCGCCGAGAAGATCGTGCAGGAGATTGCAAGCCGCCTGTCTTTTCTCAATAACGTGGGCTTGGATTATCTGTCACTGGAACGTTCGGCGGAGACCCTGTCCGGCGGCGAGTCGCAGCGCATCCGCCTGGCTTCGCAGATCGGCTCCGGCCTCACCGGAGTGATGTATGTGCTGGACGAGCCCTCCATCGGCCTGCACCAGCGCGACAACGACCGCTTGCTGGACACCCTCAAGCGCCTGCGCGACATGGGCAATAGTGTGATCGTGGTGGAGCACGACGAGGATGCGATCCGCACCGCCGACTATGTGGTGGATATGGGGCCGGGTGCGGGCGAACACGGCGGCAAGGTGGTGGCGCAGGGAACACCGCTGGAAGTGTGCGCCAACCCGCTGTCCCTGACCGGCGACTATCTTTCCGGGCGGCGGCAGATCGCCATGCCGGATCACTTTCAGCAACCCGACCCGCAACGCAAACTGAAGATTACCGGCGCCTGCGGCAACAATCTGAAGGATGTCGCCCTGGAGCTGCACGTCGGTTTGCTCACCTGCATTGCGGGCGTTTCCGGCTCGGGCAAGTCAACCCTGATCAACGACACGCTCTATAACGCCGTCGCGCAGCATCTATACGGCAGCAATACCGCACCGGCACCGTTCTCCGAAATCAGCGGGCTGGAATTTTTCGACAAGGTGATCAACGTCGATCAATCCCCCATCGGGCGCACCCCGCGCTCCAACCCGGCCACCTACACCGGGCTGTTCACCCCGATTCGCGACCTTTTCGCCAGTGTGCCGATGTCGCGCGAGCGCGGCTACGGGCCGGGGCGTTTTTCGTTCAATGTGAAGGGTGGTCGTTGCGAATCGTGCCAGGGCGACGGCGTGATCAAAGTGGAAATGCACTTTTTGCCGGACGTGTATGTACCGTGCGATGTGTGCCACGGCCAGCGCTACAACCGCGAGACCCTGGAAGTTCAATACAAGGGGGCAAACATCAGCAGGGTGCTGAGCATGACGGTGGAACAGGCACACGAATTCTTCAGGCCCGTCCCCGTGATTGCGCGCAAGCTGAAGACGCTGCTCGATGTTGGCCTGGGTTACATCACCCTGGGCCAGAGTGCCACCACATTGTCCGGCGGCGAGGCGCAGCGCGTGAAGCTGTCGCTGGAGCTTTCCAAACGCGACACCGGACGCACCCTGTACATCCTTGATGAACCCACCACCGGCCTGCATTTCCATGACATCGACATGCTGCTCAAGGTGATTCATAAACTGCGCGACCAGGGCAATACGGTGGTGGTGATCGAACACAATCTGGATGTGATCAAAACCGCCGATTGGGTAATCGACCTTGGGCCGGAAGGCGGCGACGGCGGCGGTCGCATCGTGGCACAAGGAACGCCGATTCAAATCGCGGCAAACAGGGCCAGCGTTACCGGCCCCTATCTAAAAGCGCTGATCAAACAGGCCGGATTGGGTTAAATGGAAAAACCGCCTCGCCGGCAGAATTTGTGGGTAGATTGTCCGTGACTTAGCTGATGTTGTCGCAGCCGAGGAAGTGGTAAAGCTTCCTGAACGTAGCATCAAAGGACTTTAGGGCATCTCTATAAATTCGTCACACCGGCGAAGGCCGGTGTCCAGTCAGTAAAACAGAAAGAGCAAGGCACTGACGCGAAAGCATTTTAATTAAACCCACTGGATTCCGGCCTTCGCCGGAATGACGGAATTTGAATTTATAGAGATACCCTCACTAGTGTCCGGTTAAGAATCGAATAGATTCAGTTGGTTGCTGAAATCGGTGTTTTCTGCTTCGCCACTAATGCCTTGCAAGGCT
>PCWU01000131.1 GCA_002787455.1 Gallionellaceae bacterium CG11_big_fil_rev_8_21_14_0_20_60_62
AGAACCAGCTGATGGATCATGAGATGGCTTACCTGCTGTTGCGCGACGAAAATCCCGACTTCATACGCGCCCTCTCCACGCCGGACGCGATGACCATCCCGTTGCGCGAGGATGCGACCGACGGCGTGCGCGATGCACAGAGCGGACCGGTATTCTCTCTCGACAGCGATGGCAATTTGCATATGCGCTACACCGCGCGCACACGCAGCATCGAATGGAAACAGGATGACGCGACCCGCGCTGCGGTTGCCGCTTTGGAACGCCTGCTGGACTCGGCTACGCCGCACATCTTCCACGGCCGTCTTGAACCCGGTATGGGGCTGCTCTGCAACAACGTGCTGCATGATCGGAGCGCATTCGGCGACGACCCCGATCAGCCGCGCCTGCTCTACCGCGCGCGCTATCTGGATCGCATCAATCGCTGACAAGCCCTACTTTCCCTCCCGTCAGTCGGGCTGCGGATGTGTTTGGCAATATGTCGGGTTGAAACCCGACCCACAGGAGTGGCGCAGGTTATCTTCCAGGCATAAAAAAACCCCGCCCTCTTTGGCAGAGAGCGGGGTTTCCAAAGGACTGTGGTCTGACCGGCTTACAGCTTCCAGCTATAGGCCACCCCGATCGAATCCTGATACATCTTGATATCCGCTTCGCCACCGCCAAAAGAGGGGACGATTGAGCCCGAGCCCCGGATCGTTTTCTTGACCGCGTGCATGTAGCCGAAGGTCAGTTCCGATTTGTTTTGCAGCGTCCAGGTGGTACCCAGGGTCAGGTGAGTCTTGACCACGCCCGGTGCCAGGATGTTGAAGAAAGTCTGGCTGCCGGGAATCTGCTGGTTGTTGGTGCTATAACCGGCACGCAGGGTCAGGTTCGGACTGTACACATGGCTCACCCCCACTTTGTAAGCCGTCATGTTCTGCCAGCCGAAACCCAGGCCATTGTCCGCGCCCAGCTTGCCGCCTTGGGCGTTGGTATTGGCTATCGATTTGACATCGCCGTACTGGATCTGCTGGACGTCAAACGCAATCGTGGTATCCGGCAGCGGTGTCACGGCGATGCCGGCGCCATAGCTGGCGGGAATATCAAATGCGCCCTGCTGCGCAAACAGCCCCGCGTACTTGTGGAATTTCTGCATCTGGGTCTTGCTTTGGTATGACGCCCCCAGTGTGATCATCGATGTCACCTGGCCGATCCAGCCGATGTGCACCCCGTAGCCGGCGGAACCGTCAACCCCGTTGTTGGTCACCTTGCTCGGGTCACTCGATGAGCCCTGAAAGGGTTGCAATCCCTTGGCTTCAAAGATCTGGTAAGCCAGATTGAGCGAGACACCGACGGAATTGCTCTCGTTCACCTTCATGGAAAAAGTCGGGGCAACAAAAAGTTGTGCCAGATTCACCCCGGCCGGACTGCCGCCGCCAAACCCCGTGAATGGACTGTTCTTGTAGTCGGTGTTCATGCCGCCGTTGCCATAGACCGAGACGCCCAGCGCCATGTTCGGGTTGAGCATCTTGTTGTAACCGAATTCCGGAATCGGGAAGACGCTGGTGTCGTCACCGTTATAGGTGCCGTCCAATGAGCATCCAGATCCGCAATTGTTTCCCGCCACCGTGCTGCCGCGCTGCGGCCTGAACAAATCCAGCCCCAAATCCATGCGGTCGCCAACCATGACCATGCCGGCCGGGTTGTTGGCGGCGGCCAGCGTATCCTGTGGCAACGCATACCCCACTCCCGCCATCCCCTTGGCCTTGATCCCGTAACCGTGCGCAAAATAGCCGTTGGTGGCATAAGCCAGCGGCGAGGCCATGATGCCGGCGGCAAACAGCGAAACCGCAATTTTCTTCATCTGCATGAAATTCTCCCTGTGTGGTTGGTGGAACAATTTGTCCTGCACTAATACTGCATGGTTGCTGCAACTTGCGGTTAAATGAACAAACAGATATCCGAATCACCGGCGAAGCCCATGAAAGTTGCCGCGCCGCCGTATTCGCACTGCTCGATGAATTCGCTCTTGTCGAATTCGAACAGATCGACCGTCATCTGGCAGGCGATGAATTTCACGTCCAACTCCAGACACAGGTCACGCAGCTCTTCCAGCGTGGCGACGCCATGCTTCTTGAGTTTCTGTTTCATCATCATGGTTGCCATGGATTCCATGCCGGGCAACATCTGCATCGCCACCGGGATCGGCATCGGCATCGGCATCGCCGGATTCCCGAGCGGGCTGATCTTTACGCCGGACAAGTCCTTGCGCAACAGGGGCAGCCCGTAAAAAGTAAAGAAAACTTGCACTTCGTAACCCAGAGCGGCGGCGGTGGAGGCCAGAATGAACGGCGGATACGCCATGTCGAGGGTGCCTTTGGTGGAAATCAGCGCCATTTTTTTAGCCATGATGCGTACTCCTTGAGATTTTGGGTTGGAAGGGTTTATTTCTTCTTCATGTAGAAGATGAATTCGCCATTGGCTTCTTCCTGCGCCAACAGCGGATTACCGGTTTGCTCGGCAAATGCCGCCATGTCCTTGACCGAGCCGGAGTCGGTCGAAAAGACCTTGAGCACCTGACCGGAAGTCATATCGTTCAGTGCTTTTTTGGTCTTCACGATAGGTAGCGGGCAAGACAGATTGCGTGCGTTCAGTTCTTTGTCGAAATTCATGATTCTTTTCTCCTTGAGTTGATTGATGGTGTTACAAAAGGTGCGAAAACGCACAAAACCTGACTGTCATTATAGGAATAATCTCAGCAGTCGCGTCCATAGCCTGCATGAGGGGTGGCCTATAGTCATTTCGGGTTATCCGACTTCGTCCCCCGCCAAAAATAAAAGTGAAGTCGTATCAATTCGTTCTCGGTTCGCCGTTGGGTAATTTGGCATGGCACTCTGAAAAGATGCGTGCCTTGCAGGTGCGACATATTTCAGAATCCAGTTTCGGATAGATTTGCTTGATCCAGTTCGACATCGTCGGGAAGAAATGGGCCTCTCCAATATCATCCAGTTTGTCGGCCTTGCGCAGGAACTTGTAGATGGAATCTTTGCAACGGTAGAAATACAGCCCGCCGCCCATCTTGCGGCGGCGGCGTGCTTCCTGTGCCAGCATCTCGGCACCCGCCACATCGACGAAACTGATGCCGCTGGCAAGTATCATCACGGTCTTCTGGCGCGGATTGAT